>NZ_FQZD01000060.1 GCF_900141835.1 Propionispora hippei DSM 15287
ATTACTCCGATCGCAATGGAAGAAGGACTGCGCTTCGCGATTCGTGAAGGCGGCCGTACGGTTGGCGCCGGTGTCGTAACTGCTATCGACGCATAGTACATAGCATGTATAGAAGATGTCCATAGTGGTAATATATAGAGCAGGGGGAAACCCCTGTTTTATATATGCCCTTATTAACTGCTTTAGCGCTGGGTTGACGAAGCTAATTTTATGATACATCCGGACATGTGGGCTATTGACAGGCAAGGTTAAGTATGGTAGATTATATTAGTGACATTTTAGAAGTTGCCATATTTACAGGGTAAGAGAGGTGTACGAAATAATGCGTAATGCGGTAACATTGGCCTGTACGGAGTGCAAACAACGTAATTATCAGACCAATAAGAACAAAAAAAATGATCCCGATAGATTGGAATTCAACAAATACTGCAAGTTCTGTAAAAAACAAACGGCTCATAAAGAAACCAAGTAATTTGGTGATCTGCTTTTTGTTTGATAACAGGCGAAAACACGCTCGGCTGCTGGAGTCGCGGTATGTATCGGTTGCGATGTAGTACGTTTTGCCGCCTCCTGCCGTAGAGTTATCGTATGAGACCGGCACGTTAAGGCAGTAGAGATAGGGATGTGAAAACATGGCAGCCCAAGACACGGCGGTTCAGAGTAATGGGTCACGGGGAAGACGATTCTTGCGTGAAGTGAAAGCGGAACTGAAAAAAGTATCGTGGCCAACGAAACAAGAACTGATTTCCTACACGGGAGTCGTTTTTGTCTCTGTTCTTGTTATTGCGATTTTAATTTGGGGAATTGATTTGGTTTATGCCAAACTTCTGAAGATATTTATAAACAAGTAAGCTAAGGGGGTATGGGACGGTAAGTTACGTCCCGTAGGGCGATGGAATCCGAAAAAAATTGGTATGTGATCCATACATATTCCGGCTATGAAAACAAAGTAAAGGCAAACTTGGAACGCAAGGTTCATTCCATGGGGATGGAAAACGAAATTTTCCGGGTGCTGGTGCCGATGGAAGATGAAGTGGAAATCAAAGATGGAAAAAAGAAAGTTGCTAAGAAAAAGGTGTTTCCGGGATATGTTTTGGTGGAAATGATTGTCAATGACCGATCCTGGTATGTTGTTCGCAATACACCGGGTGTGACTGGTTTTGTCGGTTCCGGGACTAAGCCAATCCCGCTTACTGCAGGCGAAGTGAAACATATATTGAAGTCGATGGGGATGGAAGAAGTACGACCCAAACTGGATATTGCTGTTTCTCAGCCAATACGGATTACTTCCGGGGCTTTTGAAAATTGGACAGCCACCGTACTGGAAATTAACCATGACCGTGCGAAGCTGAAAGTGCTGGTCAATATGTTTGGCCGCGAAACCCCGGTTGAATTAGATTTTTCTCAAGTTGAGAAAATATAAGGCTGTCGTTATTGGTGGCTTTATAGGTTTTGGTGGGAGGGTGATGAGCCCGTATACCACATTTTTGTATAAGGAGGTGTGATTGATGGCTAAAAAGGTTGTAAAATTAGTTAAGCTGCAAGTTCCGGCTGGAAAAGCTACTCCGGCACCACCGGTGGGTCCTGCTCTCGGTCAAGCTGGTGTAAATATTATGGCTTTTGTCAAGGAGTTTAACGAAAGAACGGCTGCTCAAGCAGGACTTATTATTCCAATTGAGATTACCGTATTTGAAGATAGATCATTCACTTTTGTAACGAAAACTCCTCCCGCTGCTATATTGTTGAAAAAAGCAGCAGGTATTGAAACCGCTTCGGGCGAACCGAACAAAAAGAAAGTAGCAAAAGTTTCTCGCTCTAAAGTACGTGAGATTGCTGAAACCAAAATGCAGGATTTAAATGCTGCTAATGTGGAATCGGCTATGCGTATGATAGAAGGTACTGCCCGCAGCATGGGCATTGACATCGTTGAGTAATTAGGGATGTCGTGTGGGAGGATAATCCGCTACACCACAAGTAAAGGAGTATGTAACATGCCGAAATTTGGTAAGAAATATACAGAAGCGGCGAAACTCATAGAAGCCAATAAATTCTATGAAGTGGATGAAGCTTTGGAGTTAGTCAAGAAAACGGCTAGCGCCAAGTTCGACGAAACAGTGGAAGTGGCTGTGAAGCTGGGCGTTGACCCTAAACATGCCGACCAACAGGTTCGTGGAGCTGTGGTACTTCCTTTCGGAACTGGTAAAACCAAACGCGTATTGGTGTTTGCTAAGGGCGAAAAGGCGAAAGAAGCCGAAGCTGCCGGTGCTGACCTTGTCGGCGCCGAAGATATGGTAGAAAAAATCCAGGGTGGCTGGACTGATTTCGACGTAGTGGTAGCTACGCCGGACATGATGGGTATGGTAGGGCGCCTTGGTAAAATCCTTGGCCCTAAGGGTTTAATGCCTAACCCGAAAGTGGGTACTGTAACTTTGGATGTGTCCCGGGCAGTTAATGAAATCAAAGCCGGTAAAATTGAATACCGTACGGATAAAGCTGGTAACATCCATGCTCCGATCGGTAAAGTTTCGTTTGACGTTGAAAAACTGTCGCAAAACTTCTCTACCCTGATAGATACATTGAATAAAGTAAAACCTGCTGCGGCAAAAGGTCAGTATATGCGCAGCGTGACACTCTCCACAACCATGGGGCCTGGAGTGAAAGTAAATCCGGTTAAAGCCTCAGGCAGAAAAGAGTAGTTTCCTAATACCCGGCTCTCCGGCTTTGAATTGAATAGTTGTTGATGGCTGTAGACAGCAGGTTTGTAAAGGACTCGTTCCGCCTGCCGAGGCCGGGGATTAGTAATTGGCTTGCCAAGAACGACCTCCGGTGTATACTGCCGGCAGGTCGTTTTCATTTATCTGATCAGAAGGTGCTTTTTCTGATCATGCGTAAGAACGACAGAAGCTTTTGCCGATGTCCGAAAAAAGACATGGTGAGAGTGAAGTCTTTTCTTATATCAGTTAAGGAGGTGGATATATAGTGGCTGTAACTTCAGAAAAGAAAGCCCTGGTTGCTGAGTTGGCAGAAAAGCTGCAAAGTACAAAAGGCGCTGTGTTAACAAACTACCGTGGCTTGAATGTTGCACAGGACACTAACTTGCGTCGCAAATTGCGCGAAGCCGGTGTAGAGTACCGTGTTGTAAAAAACACCATGACTCGCATTGCCGCTAATGAAGTTGGTATTCAAGGGATGGACGCATATTTGGAAGGTCCTACCGCGATTGCAATATCGTCGACCGACCCCGTTGCTCCGGCAAAAGTAATTTCTGATTTCATTAAGGAAAACAAATTGCAGGCCCTGGAAATCAAAGCCGGTTTGGTAGAAGGCAAAGTGATTGACGCCGCAGGCGTTAAAGCGCTGGCCAGCCTGCCGTCCCGCGAAGTGCTTATTGCTCAGGTACTGGCAGGAATGCAATCGCCGATTGTTGGTCTTGTCAATGTACTGCATGGCAATATCCGCAATTTGGTGTATACGCTTGAAGCGGTACGCAAGCAAAAAGAATCGGCATAAGCTGCCACTGGAAAACAGCAATGTTTTCTGCAAAACAACAATAAAAACAACCATGCCGCTGAGCGTGGAATTTATGGAGGTATTGTAACATGACTAAAGAAGAAATTATGCAAGCGATTGAGAGCATGACTGTTCTCGAATTATCCGAATTGGTAAAAGCTCTGGAAGAAAAATTTGGCGTATCCGCAGCTGCTCCTGTAGCTGTAGCTGCTGCTCCGGCTGCTGCTGGCGCTGCTGCCGCTGCTGAAGAACAAACTGAATTCGAC
Organism: Propionispora hippei DSM 15287; assembly: GCF_900141835.1. Lineage (NCBI taxonomy): Bacteria > Bacillati > Bacillota > Negativicutes > Selenomonadales > Sporomusaceae > Propionispora > Propionispora hippei. The sequence continues at coordinate 3,777 of NZ_FQZD01000060.1, forward strand.
GTAATTTTGACTAGCGCTGGCGCTAGCAAAATCAACGTAATCAAAGTAGTTCGCGAAGTAACCGGTCTGGGCCTGAAAGAAGCAAAAGAACTTGTTGACGGCGCACCTAAGTCTGTAAAAGAAAAAATCTCCAAAGCTGACGCAGAAGCTCTCAAGGCTAAACTGACTGAAGCCGGCGCTACTGTTGAAGTTAAGTAATAACTGAACCAAGCATAGCAAAAAGAGTGCCAAGTTCTTTGGATACTCTTTTTGCTTTTTTGTTACATGGTTAAAATTTCTTGACAATATATTTATTCTGTGATAACATTTTTAAATGCGATGCAAAGTTTTTTGGGACTTTAGCAAGTACGATTAGCCAAACGAAGATAATTGGGCCTGCAGTCGGTTCCGGAGAAGGGCTGGCGAAGTTTTCTATAGGGAAGGCAGCAGGCTAATAGTAGATTAGTTGCAGTATGTATAATTTGTCAATTGGCAGGAAATAGTAATATGGTGGGGATGATGGCATCATCTGCGCAAGAAAGAGTAAGGTTTTACCTTTTGAAAGACCTTGCTTGTTTTTTCATATATTGCATTTTCCTGTTAATATATGTTTGGTTTAGTTCAAATTGGACTAAGGGGTGAAGGATTTAATGTTCAATCCTGTTCCGGTAGGCAAGAGAAATAGGTACAGCTATGCTAAAATTAACGAAGTGCTGGACATGCCTAATCTTATCGAAATCCAGAAAAATTCTTACAATTGGTTTCTCAAAGAAGGTCTCCAGGAAATATTCCATGATATTTCACCCATTCAGGATTTCACGGGTAATCTCGTGTTATCCTTTGAAGCGTTTACGCTGGGGGAGCCCAAATATCATGTAGAAGAGTGTAAAGAGCGGGATGTAACCTATTCCGCGCCTTTGCGTGTCAATGTGCGTCTGATTAACCGGGAAACCGGTGAAATCAAAGAGCAGGAAGTCTTTATGGGAGATTTTCCGCTAATGACTGATAACGGCACATTTATTATCAATGGAGCGGAACGGGTTATTGTCAGTCAGCTTGTCCGTTCACCGGGCGCCTATTATGGCGAAACCATTGATACCAGCGGCAAGAAGCTCTATAATGCAACGGTGATTCCGAATCGTGGCGCTTGGCTGGAACTAGAGACTGACGCCAATGATGTCATGTATGTGCGTGTAGACCGTACCAGAAAGCTGCCGGCTACCGTACTCATTCGTGCTCTAGGCTGGGCATCGAATGCGGCTATTGCCGAACTGTTTAACGATGATCCCCGTATCCGGGCTACCCTGGAACGGGATAATACCGATTCGCGTGATTCGGCCCTGGTGGAAATCTATAAGCGTCTGCGTCCCGGCGAACCTCCTACTGTGGAAAACGCTACGCAACTCTTGGAATCTCTTTTCTTCGACTCCAAACGGTATGACCTGGCTACGGTAGGCCGCTATAAGCTGACCAAAAAGTTAGGCTGGCGTCGCCGCCTTATGGGTAAGGTACTACATAAACCGCTGGTAGATCAGGAAACCGGCGAAATCTTAATATTGGATAATACGGTAGTCGACGAAAAAATTCTTGACCGTTTAGTTGAAAGCGGCTTTGGCACTGCCGGCTTGATCGAAGCGTTGATTAAGCCAAAGGATGGCGAAGCTGTTAAAATGATCTGTAATCCGACGCTGGAATATGCGCACCGGACTATCACCAAGGAAGATATTGTGGCTGCCATCAACTATTTGCTTAATTTGATGGATGGCTTTGGCAATACCGATGATATTGACCATTTAGGCAACCGCCGGCTGCGTTCGGTCGGTGAATTGCTGCAAAATCAGTTCCGTATTGGTTTGTCCCGGATGGAACGGGTAGTGAAAGAACGGATGACCATTCAGGACATTGACGTCATTACGCCGCAGGCGCTAATTAATATCCGTCCTGTGGTCGCGGCGATTAAAGAGTTTTTCGGCTCCAGCCAGTTGTCACAGTTTATGGATCAGACCAATCCGCTGGCCGAATTGACTCATAAACGTCGTCTGAGCGCCCTGGGACCCGGTGGTTTGAGCCGGGAGCGGGCAGGTTTTGAAGTTCGTGACGTCCATCACTCTCACTATGGCCGTATGTGTCCAATTGAGACGCCGGAAGGTCCGAACATCGGTTTGATCGGTTCTTTGGCAACCTATGGTCGGATTAATGAATTCGGTTTCATTGAAACACCGTACCGTAAAATTGATAAGGAAAACCGCAAGGTAACCGATGACGTGCGCTACTTAACAGCCGATGAAGAGGACGAAGTGATTTGCGCTCAGGCGAACGAAGAACTGACTCCGGAAGGCTGGTTTAAGGCGCCGCGGGTTATTGTCCGTTATCGCCACGAAAACCTGATGGTTCCCCCGGAACAGGTCGACTATATTGATGTGTCGCCCAAACAGGTCGTATCTATTGCTACCGCCATGATCCCCTTCCTGGAAAACGATGACGCCAACCGGGCCCTGATGGGGGCGAACATGCAGCGTCAGGCTGTTCCTTTGCTTCGGACCCAGGCGCCGTTGGTCGGCACCGGTATGGAGTATAAGGCTGCCTGCGACTCGGGTGTTGTTGTGCTGGCGAAGAATGCCGGCGTAGTGGAAAAAGTAACGGCTGTTGATATTAAAATCCGCACCGATAACGGCGGGTTGGATACTTATAAATTATTGAAATTTATCCGTTCCAATCAGGGAACGTGTGTTAACCAAAAACCGATTGTCTATAAAGGGGAGCGGGTAGTAAAAGGCCAGGTATTGGCCGACGGACCGTCCACTGATAAAGGCGAATTGGCCCTGGGCTATAATGTATTGGTTGCGTTTATGCCCTGGGAAGGTTACAACTACGAAGATGCAATTTTGCTGAGTGAAAAACTCGTTAAGGAAGACGTATTTACCTCTATCCATATTGAGGAATACGAGTGCGACGCCCGGGACACCAAACTGGGACCGGAAGAAATTACCCGGGATATCCCGAACGTCGCCGAAGAAGTGTTGCGTGACCTGGACGATCGCGGCATTATCCGGGTTGGCGCCGAAGTACGGCCTGGTGATATCCTTGTTGGTAAGGTAACCCCCAAAGGCGAAACCGAGCTAACCGCTGAGGAACGCCTGCTGCGAGCCATATTCGGTGAAAAGGCCCGTGAGGTAAGAGATACTTCGCTGAGGGTTCCCCATGGTGAAGCTGGTAAAATTGTCGACGTAAAAGTATTTAGCCGGGAAAATGGCGATGAATTGCCGCCTGGCGTGAATCATCTGGTCCGTGTCTATATTGCTCAGAAGAGAAAAATCTCCGAAGGTGATAAGATGGCTGGCCGTCACGGTAACAAGGGGGTTGTTTCCCGGATTATGCGGGAAGAGGATATGCCTTTCTTGCCAGACGGTACACCGGTACAGATTGTGTTAAATCCTCTGGGCGTACCTTCCCGTATGAATATCGGGCAGGTACTGGAAACCCATCTGGGGATGGCTGCTGCCGCCTTTGGCATGCAGATTAAAGCGAAAGATCCTACGGTGGAGGAACGGCTGCGCAACGTCGGCTATAATGTCGATAAACACGGCCTGCCTAAGCCGGATGTAGCCGGTATTCATATGGCTACGCCGGTATTCGATGGCGCCCGCGAGGAAGAAGTATTTAAAACGCTGGAAGCGGCCGGACTTTCGGCCGACGGGAAAACCGTGCTGTATGACGGTCGTACCGGCCAGGCTTTTGATAACCCGGTAACTGTAGGTTATGTATATATCCTGAAGCTGGCTCACTTGGTTGATGACAAGATCCATGCTCGCTCCACCGGTCCGTACTCGCTGGTTACGCAGCAGCCGCTGGGTGGTAAAGCCCAGTTTGGCGGTCAGCGTTTCGGTGAAATGGAAGTGTGGGCGCTGGAAGCTTATGGTGCGGCGTATACCCTGCAGGAATTGCTCACGGTTAAATCCGATGATGTCGTTGGCCGTGTGAAAACCTATGAGGCCATTGTCAAGGGCGAAAACGTTCCCGAACCGGGCGTGCCGGAATCCTTCAAGGTTCTTATTAAGGAACTGCAAAGTATCGGCCTTGATGTGAAAATTTTGACGGAAGACGCTCAGGAAATTTTAATTCGTGAATCCGATGACGATATTCACGAGACGGCTAAAGAACTCGAACTCAGCCTGGGTGGTGAGGAAGGCAGCCGTTTGGCGCCGACCGAACGCAAACTGGCCGAAGTGGAGCCGGATATGGCTGATGAGTTTGAAGCAAACGATGATGTTGAGCCGTTGGAAGAGGAATTGGATATTATTGCCGAAATCGGCGAGATGGATGCGGAAAAGTTCAGCCTGCCGGCATCCGATTATGACGACGAGCTTGAAGAGCCGAAAAAGGGAGCTGCCAAGAAAGCCAAAGAGCGGGATAAAAAGGTCAATCCCAACGACTACCTGGATGATCTAGATGAGGATTTCGAATAAATAATGTAAGAAGGGAGTGAAAACCCTTTGTTAGATGTTAATAATTTTGACTCCATGCGCATTGGTATTGCTTCACCGGAGCAAATCCGCAAATGGTCGCACGGGGAAGTAAAAAAACCGGAAACTATTAATTACCGTACTCTAAAGCCAGAACGCGAGGGTTTGTTTTGTGAAAAGATTTTTGGGCCTACGCGGGATTGGGAGTGTCACTGCGGTAAATACAAACGGATTCGTTATAAAGGGATCGTCTGTGACCGCTGCGGCGTCGAAGTAACCCGCTCCAAGGTCCGTCGCGACCGGATGGGACATATCGAACTGGCGGCACCGGTGTCTCATATCTGGTACTTCAAGGGAATTCCCAGCCGGATGGGCCTGATTCTGGATATTTCCCCCCGTTCGCTGGAAAAGGTGCTGTATTTTGCTTCGTATATTGTGCTGGACCCGGGCGATACACCGCTGATGAAGCGGCAATTGCTTAACGAAAATGAATATCGTGAATATCGCGATAAATACGGCAGTGCTTTTAAGGTTGGCATGGGTGCCGAAGCGATTAAAAAATTACTGGCCGAGCTGGAGCTGGATAAACTCAGCAAGGATCTGCGCCAGGAACTTAAGGAAGTCAGCGGTCAACGGAAGGTGAGAGCCATCCGCCGGCTGGAAGTAGTGGAAGCGTTTAAAAAATCAGGCAACCATCCTGACTGGATGATTATGGATGTGGTGCCGGTCATTCCGCCCGAACTGCGCCCGATGGTTCAGTTGGACGGCGGACGGTTTGCCACATCTGACTTAAACGACCTGTACCGCCGGGTAATCAACCGGAATAACCGGTTGAAAAGACTGCTTGATTTGGGCGCGCCCGATATCATTGTCCGCAATGAAAAACGGATGCTTCAGGAAGCGGTCGACGCGCTGATTGATAACGGCCGTCGCGGCCGTCCGGTTACCGGTCCCGGTAACCGCCCGTTAAAATCGCTGAGCGATATGCTTAAGGGTAAACAGGGCCGTTTCCGTCAAAATCTCTTAGGTAAGCGTGTTGACTATTCCGGTCGTTCGGTTATTGTTGTCGGTCCGGAACTGAAGCTGCATCAATGCGGTTTGCCGAAGGAAATGGCGTTGGAACTGTTTAAGCCTTTCGTGATGAAGAAGCTCGTCAATGCCGGCCACGCTCATAATATTAAGAGCGCCAAACGCATGGTGGAACGGGTACGTCCGGAGGTATGGGATGTTCTGGAAGAGGTTATTAAAGAACATCCGGTACTTTTAAACCGTGCACCGACTTTGCATCGTCTGGGTATTCAGGCTTTTGAACCGGTACTCTCCGAAGGCCGGGCCATTAAAATACATCCGTTGGTATGTACGGCTTATAATGCCGACTTTGACGGTGACCAGATGGCCGTTCACGTGCCGCTGTCGGCGGAGGCCCAGGCGGAGGCGCGCCTGTTGATGCTCGCCGCCCATAATATTCTGTCGACCAAGGACGGTAAGCCGGTTGCTACGCCGACTCAGGATATGGTTTTGGGTTCTTACTATCTGACCATTGAAAAACCGGGTGATTTAGGGGAAGGCAAATTTGTAATCGATATAAACGAAGCCTTGCTGGCCTATCACCACAAGGAGCTTTCGCTTCATGCTAAAATAAAGATACGCATGATGGTTCACGGCAACATGGAGCGGGTCAACACGACGCTGGGCCGCCTGATTTTCAATGAAGCGTTGCCGGAAGAACTGAGCTATTTCTATCAGCAGGATGGCGAATGGTGTCTGGGTATTATGATGGATAAAAAGCAGCTTGGCAAATTGGTTGCCGATTGCTATCGCCGTTTCGGTAATTCCAAAACTGCCAATGTGCTGGACGGCATTAAAAAGCTGGGTTATTCCTTTGCTTGCCGGGCTGGGGTTACGGTAGCTATCTCTGATATCAAAATTCCTCCTGCCAAAAAAGAAATTCTGGCTGATGCGGAAGCCAAAGTTGATATGATTGATAAACAATATCGTCGCGGTTTGATTACCGACGATGAACGTTATAAAAAGATTATTGATTTGTGGACCAAAGCGACCGAAGATGTCACCAGTGCTATGATGAATAATCTGGATAAATTCAATCCGGTATATATGATGGCCAATTCCGGTGCCCGCGGTAATATTCAGCAGATCCGTCAGCTTGCCGGTATGCGCGGTCTGATGGCTGATCCTTCCGGCCGGATTATCGACTTACCGATCAAGGCCAATTTCCGGGAAGGTCTGACCGTACTTGAGTACTTCATTTCTACTCACGGCGCCCGTAAAGGCTTGGCTGATACGGCGCTCAGAACGGCTGACTCCGGTTATCTGACGCGGCGTCTGGTCGATGTTGCCCAGGACGTTATCGTCCGGGAAGATGACTGCGATGTTGTCGGCATTAATCTGGTACGGGAACGGGCTCGTCTGGCCCAGTCCAGTTCGGGTGCTATTTCTCTCTTGAAAGACACTTTGCTTGGCCGGATTCTGGCTGCCGATGTAACCGATCCGAAAACCGCTGATGTATTGGCACCGCAAGGAACCGTACTGGATGAGGAAAACTTAAAATTGATCGGCGACCATGGTGTGCCGGAAATTATTCTACGGGGCTTGGCGGCGGCCGATGCGGAAGGCTCCGACAATGCGGCGGCAACCGATAGCGTTGCGCTGGGTGAACCGGAAGAAAAAGTGCGTCAGGCATTAAAAGAATCGATGATCCGGGAAATGCTTGGCAAAAATACTGTCGGTGCGATTAAAAACAGCTTAGGCGAAGAACTTGTCCCGGCTGATACTCCCTTTACCGAAGAACATATTGAGGCTATTTTAAGCAGCGATGTGCGGGAGGTTAAAGTTCGCAATAACAGCATTAAAGGTATTGAAGTGGAAGCAATCATGGAAAGCGGCGGTGTGATTGAGCCGTTAAAGGACCGGATTGTCGGACGGAATGCGGCTGAAACCATTGTTAATCCTGAGACTAACGAAGTGATTGTCAACATCAATGATGAAATCACCGAGGAATTGGCTGACAAAGTTGTCGCTGTCCGCAAAAAGGTGTCCATTCGTTCGGTGCTTACCTGCAAATCGCAATATGGCGTATGTATTAAATGCTACGGACGGAATCTGGCTACTGGCCATTCAGTCGATGTCGGCGAAGCCGTAGGGATCATTGCGGCCCAGTCCATCGGTGAACCGGGCACACAGCTTACCATGCGTACCTTCCATACCGGTGGTGTTGCCGGTGACGATATTACACAGGGCCTGCCCCGTGTCGAGGAATTGTTTGAAGCCCGTAAACCCAAGCGGCAGGCAATTATTGCCGAAATTGACGGCAAGGTTGAATTTAAGGATACCAAAGGCGTACGCAAACTGACGGTATATCCGGCTGTTGGGGAAGAACGCGTGTATCAGATTCCTTATGGTGCCCGCATTATCGTGAAAGACGGCGACCAGATTGAAGCAGGTGACCGTATTACCGAAGGCGCGGTCAATCCTCATGATATTTTACGGGTAAGCGGACTCAAAGCGACGCAGCGTTACCTGGTCTATGAAGTGCAAAAGGTATATAAATCACAGGGCGTAGAAATTAACGACAAGCATATTGAAGTCATTGTGCGCCAAATGATGCACAAGGCTAAAGTGGAAGAATCGGGCGACACTGAATTGCTGCCCGGTGAATATATCGATATCAATACGTTTGAAGAGGAAAACGCCAAAGCTATTGAGGCAGGGAACGAACCGGCAGTGGCTAGACCTATTTTGCTGGGTATCACCAAGGCTTCGCTGGCTACCGATTCCTTCTTGTCGGCCGCTTCCTTCCAGGAGACTACCCGTGTCCTGACCGAGGCTGCAATCAAAGGCAAGGTTGATCCGCTATTAGGTCTGAAAGAGAATGTTATTATCGGCAAGCTGGTGCCGGCTGGCACCGGTATGAGCCGTTACCGCAACATCAAGATCAAACGGCAGGAAACTGCCCTTGCTCCGGTTCCTGTTGTGGAGTAGACTGGTCTTCTTTGGAGTTTGCAAAGAAATAGTGCTGCACTTGGCTGTGACAGATGCATTCTGTCATGGCCAAGTGTTTTGTCACATTTTTCCCTGTTTTTTGCTTTCCTGGTCCGCTGAAATTCGACAGATGACAGTCTAGTGCCTCATCCGGCAGAAATCTGCAGCAGATCACCGGCCTTTTTGCCGGCAATCTTCGTTGTCGTCGGCTTACATATATCCGATATGCGCGCCTCCTCCGCCTTGCCTGCCGGCAAAAATTCTCGATGTTATACTGCATCTTCCTACCGGATGAGACACTAGGAACCGTGGGCATAAAAAATGCGGAGAAATCCAGAGAAAATAGTGGTTTTTGCCTATTTTTTTATTGACACTCTAATGTAGAAATGCTACTATATTAAAGTGCCCGTGAGATAGTGTCTTTTGTTTGTGAAAAAAAGGAGTGATCCGGGTGTCTCTGGATGTGTTGAAACAAGCAAAAAAGGTTATTGGTGTTAAGCAAGCGGTAAAGTCGGTGGAAAAGGATAAGGTCAGTCTGGTATATATTGCCGAAGACGCGGACGAACGGGTTGTCAAGCCGCTCCGGGAAGTCTGTCAGCAAAAGAATGTGCCTGTCGAAACCGTTCCGACCATGACCGAGCTCGGCAAAGCCTGTGTGATTGAGGTGGGAGCCGCCGCGGTAGCTGTTTTGCGGTAGGGACAAAATGTTGTTAAACATTTTGCCCTGTGTGTACAACACTGGGTGAAATTTTTTATAATAAAATCCAAATTTGAGGAAGGGGGTGCACTAATGCCTACAATTAGTCAATTAGTACGTAAAAGTAGACAGGAATTGGAAAAGAAATCTACGGCGCCTGCTTTGAAGGAATGTCCCCAAAAGCGTGGTGTTTGCACAAGGGTATACACGACTACTCCGAAAAAACCTAACTCCGCTTTGAGAAAAGTTGCGAGGGTTCGTCTGACCAATGGAATTGAAGTAACCGCTTACATTCCTGGTATTGGACACAATCTGCAGGAACACTCCGTGGTTCTGATCAGAGGCGGCAGGGTAAAAGACTTGCCGGGGGTTCGTTATCACATTGTCCGCGGCGCATTGGATACTGCTGGTGTGCAGAAACGCAACCAAAGCAGATCGAAATACGGCGCAAAACGTGCTAAAAAATAAGACGTAAACAGTCAGATTGATTTAAAATACACATTGGTGATTTAAATCAACTTTTCGCAGAAGGAGGGAAAACGTGAATGCCTAGAAAAGGTCCTGTACCTAAGCGTGATGTGCTGCCGGATCCGGTGTACAATTCCAAAATTGTTACTAAGTTCGTCAACAAGATCATGATGATGGGTAAAAAAGGTGTTGCAGAAAACATCGTTTATGATGCTTTTGAAATAATTCGGTCTAAGACCGGCAAAGATCCGTTAGAGGTTTTTGACACGGCGTTGAAAAACGCTATGCCGGTACTTGAAGTTCGCGCCCGTCGTGTTGGTGGAGCTAACTATCAGGTGCCTGTAGAAGTTCGTCCTGATCGCAGATTGTCGCTGGGAATCCGTTGGTTGGTGAATTACTCCCGGGCCCGCGGTGAAAAAACAATGCGTGAAAGATTGGCGGCTGAATTGATGGATGCTGCTAATAATACGGGCGCAACGATTAAGAAAAAAGAAGATACTCATAAAATGGCGGAAGCCAATAAAGCATTTGCTCATTACCGCTGGTAACCCGGCGGCCTAATGAGGCGACAAACAGTAAGGAGTGGTAATAGTGGCCAGAAAGATTCCTCTTGAGAAAACTCGGAACATTGGCATCATGGCACATATAGACGCCGGCAAAACCACTACGACTGAGCGAATTCTGTTTTATACGGGTAGAGTACACAAAATTGGTGAAGTGCATGATGGTGCTGCGACAATGGACTGGATGGTTCAAGAGCAAGAAAGAGGGATTACAATCACCTCGGCGGCCACTACTTGTCAATGGCTAAATCATCGCATAAACATTATCGACACACCGGGACACGTGGACTTTACAGTTGAGGTAGAACGCTCGCTCAGAGTGCTTGATGGTTCGGTTGCGGTGTTTTGTGCGAAAGGCGGCGTAGAACCGCAGTCTGAAACAGTATGGCGCCAGGCTGACAAATACGGCGTTCCTCGTATGGCTTATGTCAACAAAATGGATACGATCGGTGCGGATTTCTACCGGGTGGTAGATATGATGAAGACGCGCTTGGGTGCAAACCCTGTGCCGATTCAGTTGCCGATCGGCGCTGAAGATACCTTCAAAGGTGTAGTCGACTTGGTAGAATTGAAAGCCATCGTATACACCGATGATTTGGGCAAAGTAAGTGAAGCAACGGAAATTCCTGAAGATATGCACGACGTTGTGGAAGAGTACCGTCAAAAGTTGCTGGATGCGGTTGCTGAAAGCGACGACGCATTGATGGAAAAATACCTGGAAGGCGAAGAGCTTACCCTGGAAGAAATTCAGCAGGGTATCCGCAAAGCAACGATTGATTGTAAGATGACACCGATGCTGTGCGGTTCCTCGTATAAAAACAAAGGGGTTCAGCCTCTGTTGGATGCTGTAGTGGCTTACATGCCGGCACCGACCGACATTGCCGCTATTCGCGGTGTAAACCCCGATACCGGCGAGGAAGACGAACGGGCTGCTGATGACAGCCTGCCCTTCTCGGCGTTGGCCTTCAAAATTATGGCTGACCCCTATGTGGGCAAGCTGGCCTTCTTTAGAGTGTACTCCGGTAACCTGGGCTCAGGTTCCTACGTATTCAACTCAACAAAAGGCAAGAAGGAACGTATCGGACGTATCCTGCAGATGCATGCTAACCACCGCGAAGAGATCGACACGGTATACACCGGCGACATCGCTGCTGCGGTTGGTTTGAAAGACACCACGACAGGCGACACGCTCTGCGATGAGAAAAAGCCGATTATTCTTGAATCCATGGTTTTCCCTGACCCGGTTATTCACATTGCCGTGGAACCGAAAACCAAGGCCGACCAGGATAAGATGGGCGCGGCGCTGGCCCGCCTGGCGGAAGAAGATCCTACCTTCCGGATGCGTACCGATCATGAAACGGGACAAACCATTATTTCCGGTATGGGCGAGCTTCATCTGGAAATTATCGTTGACCGCATGCTGCGTGAGTTCAAGGTCGAATGCAACGTCGGCAAACCGCAGGTTGCTTATCGCGAAACGATTAAGAAACAGGTTAAAGCCGAAGGTAAATTTGTCCGTCAGTCCGGTGGCCGTGGTCAGTATGGTCACTGCTGGCTGGAACTCATTCCGCAGGAACCTGGTACAGGCTTCAGCTTTGAAAGCAAAGTGGTCGGCGGTGCGATTCCGAAGGAATACATCTCCCCGATCGAAGCCGGTGTCAAGGAAGCAATGGAAAGCGGCGTGTTGGCCGGCTATCAGATGGTTGATATCAAAGTTGTCGTTTATGACGGTTCCTACCATGATGTCGACTCCTCGGAAATGGCCTTCAAGATTGCCGGTTCCATGGGCTTTAAAGCGGGTGCTGCCAAAGCAAGCCCTGTTATCCTTGAACCGTATATGAAAGTCGAAGTTATCGTGCCGGAAGAATACATGGGCGACGTTATCGGCGACCTGAACTCCCGTCGCGGACGGATTGAAGGCATGGAAGCCCGTTCCGGTTCCCAATCGATCAAATCGTTTGTACCGCTGGCTGAAATGTTCGGTTATGCAACCGACCTCCGTTCTAAGACACAGGGACGCGGCAACTACTCCATGGAATTTGACCATTACGAAGAAGTTCCGAAGAACATTGCTGAAACGATTATCGCCAAGGTAAAAGGCGCTTAATAAAGAAATCAAGGAGGCAAAGAAAAGAAATGGCAAAGAAGAAGTTTGAAAGAAATAAACCGCACGTAAACATAGGCACGATCGGTCACGTTGACCATGGCAAGAC
>NZ_FQZD01000061.1 GCF_900141835.1 Propionispora hippei DSM 15287
ACTCACCCGTTCGCCACTAAGATCTCCATTGCTGAAAACCTCCGTTCGACTTGCATGTGTTAGGCACGCCGCCAGCGTTCGTCCTGAGCCAGGATCAAACTCTCCATAAAGTTTTATTTATGGAGCCTTTTGATGGCTCTATAATTGTTTAAAGAATTATTTATTGTGACTGTATCACCTAAGTGATACGAGTCCGCACATCTGGCATATTGTTTATACCTTACATTGTTCAGTTTTCAGAGAACACCGGACTGCGTTGCCGCAGTTCCTGTTGACCGCTGCCTTGCGACAGCTTTTATATACTATCACATCGGCTTTTGCTTGTCAACTTGTTTTTTTGTTTTTAACTGCCGTGCTGCGACGGCTTAATTAGAATACCACACGACCAAACATTATGTCAATACATTTTATTAAAATAATGGACAAGATATTTGGTTCTTTCATTTTAGCATTTTTAGCCAGCAGTGTCAAATCATTTTCTAAAAATTGCGACATTATCCTTATTGCTTACTATATATAATAGGAAAGGCAAACTATCCTTCACATAGTTTGCCTTCTTATCAGGTACGGTATTGATTGATATCTTGCCTAAAATGTCCGATAACCTTTTTAAACTCCTGTATTTTATTCATCATATCCTGCAATTTATCATTATAGGTTTGAATGGCCGCACTCATCTCTTCACTGGCTGCCGAGTTTTCCTCCGAAATGGCCGCTAATCCTTCAATCTTGCCACAGGCCGCGCCCATGCCAGCCATTTCCGCTCCCAACTTATCTACCATGTCTACAATATTTTCAACAACCAACTGTACATTCTCAATATGCCGGTTATTTCCCACAATCACTTCGCCTAGCTGCTTGCTCTCAGACTCCAGAACACCATATTCTACCTCGATCAGGCTAACCACATTTTCGATCATATCCATGAGAATGCTAAGATCCCGGGAAATACTCTCCGAGTGCTGATGGGACTGTTCCGCCAGATGCCTGACTTCGTCGGCAACCACTGCAAAACCGCGTCCCTGTTCACCGGCCCGCGCCGCTTCAATCGCCGCGTTGAGCGCCAGCAAGTTAGTCTGTCCGGCGATTGCTGCCACCATACCGGTAATCTCGTTGATCTTTCCGGCTTGCACCCGCAAATTTTCTGCCGTTTTCTTTACTTCACCAAACTGCTCCATACTGGTTTCCAGCTTACCGCTGGAAGCTTGTACTTCGGAGAATCCTTTCCGGATCTCCCGCACTGCTTCCTCCAGGCGCCGCCGATTCTCGGTTTGCTCCGCGACAACGCCTTGCAAAGTATCCAGATTGCCATGTAAAATACCTACGGCTTCCGCCGTTTCCATCGCCTGGTTCGTTGCTGCTCCAGCCACATCCGCTACAACATTGGATATGTCACTCGACATATTCCGCATGACGCCCGCCAGATTATTAAAGTTATCCGCATACTGGCCCATCTCGTCAGTAATGCCTTTAAAACCGGTAAATTCGCTCTTTAGTCGTTTTTTATATGCTGCCAGGGCTTCGATGATTTCTTCAAACTCGTCCTGTGAACAAAGCTTGGTCTCGCCAAAATACACCCGTTGCTGCAAGTTGGCCAGTTCCTCCCGAATCGCCTCCATTGGCCGTAAAAGCAGAGCGGCACTGGCTGCTGACGCCAGGCCTCCCAGTACACACGTCCAGAGCGGCACATCAACCGAAAAGAACGATAAAACCACAAAGAACACACCGGTTAACACCGTTGTCGCAATACCGGTTTTCACCGCAATACTTTTGAAGACACCCAATGAAAGCCATTGATTGAACCGGTAATGAATCGTATGACGAATCGGCGTAGGAAAGGAAATTTTAATTTTAATGTGCTCTTTCGATGACTCCACCGTTTCCAGATTAATGTCTTCCTTAAAATAAGCGGCAGCGCCGGCAAGCAGCCCTCTTAAATAACCAAACATGCCCCGCGAAGAACGATAGCTCAGCAGGGCTGTGTATTCAGATATCGGCTCAATGAGTAATTCCGGCGGTTTGGCTCCCGGAATCCGCTTTACCACTACCACATGAACATCATACATAGACCGTAAAAAAGAATATAGGGTCTCATACTGGAAAAAGGCCGGGTAAGCCTGTGAGAAGGTTTCAATATTATCTTTCCCGATAGCAAACCACACTTCGTCCTCAGTCTTATTTTTTTGTTTGGCAATATAGGCTACAAAATTGCGGGGCTTCGCATCCTCAACATCTTCCGTCGGCAAAAACATTTGTCCCGCCGTCCAGCCGGTATGCTCCATAGCGGCCAGCGTCAAATCAGGCCCCCAAATCTTTCTTGCCGTACTAATCCAGGTTTCAATGACAGTTCCCTTCATCAGCAAGTCCCACCCTATCCAAAGATCACGTCGGTTACCGTTTCGGCGTGTATTTACATTTTTTATAATTCTTTCTTAACGCTCATATTTCCTGTTTTTCCAACCTTTGTTTATATGAATTATCAGCAAATATTTTTTTGTGATATAGATCACAGGCAGTCAAATTCTCAGGGGAGTATGATAGCATTAGACCAATACCCCTCCGGTACAGCTACCGGACGAAAGGAGCTTCTTTATGCAAGAACCATCAAGTCGATCCCAAAGCATTCCCAGCCGGGCCACTCTCCCCGTCACGCCACATCTTCCCGGCGGTTACGCAACACCGGAACAGCTACATAATATTGCGACAGCCGCTACTAAATACGGCGGTACGCTGAAAATCACCGCAGGCAGCGTTTCCATTTTAGGCTTGAACCCCGCCGATGGCCAAAAAGTCTTGGCTGAACTGGAGCTCGCACCGGAATCCTTCTCCGCCCGAAGCGTCCGTGCCGTCGTCATGTGCCCCGGTAATCCCTACTGTCCCATGGCCAAGCAAGACGGCACTGGTCTTGGCTTGGCTTTAGACCAAAAGTTCTTTGGACAACCCCTGCCGGCTAAATTGCGTATGGGAGTCAGCGCCTGCCCCAACTGCTGCGCCGAAGTCTTTGTAAAAGATATCGGTGTATATGGAACACCTGCAGGCTACATCCTGGTTGTCGGCGGAAACTCCGGCCGGAACGCCGAAGCCGGCCGCATAATAGCCGAGCAGCTTCCCGCCGACCAAGTCATTTCTATCATTGAAAGCATTCTGAACTATTACCGGCAATTTGGCGAACCCAAAGAACGGTTGGGACAAATGCTTGATCGCATTGGTTGGAATGACTTTATAGCGTCAGTTATACCGCCAGTCCATACACCTCAGGCTTCTGCCGAAATGCTTAGTCGGAATTAATGACAAGGGCCGCCTCAAAATATGTTTTTAAAACCTATCAGAGGCAGCCCTTGTTTTAGCTGCGCCAAAAAAACGCAGCTTACCTTGCCTTACTTTCCATATCCGGCAGTATAATTTTCCGTCACTTAAATTGAGTTTATTTTAGAGCATCTTACGCGTCAGGAATTGGCTATCCTTACTAATAAGGAAAATGACTCATCCGCTTTTTTATACTCAAGTAAATAATTCTGATTTCTGAATCGGGAATCTCAATTTTATAAAACTCTTCAATGGGTAAAAAAGACTTTTTAACCAGTTTGGCAAATTCCGGGCTGCATTCTTTCAATCCATCGGGTTCCGTATACTTGACATCTTTCTCCTTGATTAATAACCGCTCAATCATGCAACACATATGAATATATAAGCTTATTTTTAAATTATTCGGGAATTTAGAGCCTAAGCTCAATTCAAGCGTATACAGCGATTGTTCAACCTGGTCGATAATTTTATCCGGGTTTAAAATGGTTAAATAGTTCAGGACATTATAGAGGGTAAACGATTTAAGCACTTCTGCGTTTATTTTATCAATAATATCCTCATTGACTACCCGGCTTAGGGCACTGGTCAAAACCGCTTCTCCCTGCTTCATGATCAAATCTTCTAAAGAGATATACTGAATGTTTTCGATTTTAGGATCATCCGTACCAATAATAAGTTTTACATCATATTGCCGGAAAATAGCATCGGTCTTGCCATTGCCTTTTAAGCGGTCAAAGTCGTAAGCGATGACTTTGACCTCATCATTGACAAAACATTTATTTAACAGGATTTTAATTTTTTTAGCAATCCCAATACCGGTAAAGCAAGTGGTTATAATCGCATTGGGCTTCTTCTTTTGCGACGCCAGATAATTATAGAGGCATACATTGGCGGCAACGGCTTCCCGGGCAATCTGTTCCAGTGGCTGCCCCTTTAAAATCCGTTCCCCTACCGAAAGCGCCAGTTGAGTTGAGATATTGTTAATCATAACGATATCCCCGTAAAAATCACCCAGAATCTGCTGATAAATATGTTCCAGAGACCCCATATCCACCAATATGATCATGCCCCGGGAAGAATCAATCGTTTTCATATACGCATACAGCTTTTGTCCAATTTCAGCAGCCGAAAGTTCAAAGGGCATGTCAATGGCCTCAAAGACATAATTCTCCAGCAAACGGTTGGCCACGCTGGCAATACTGCTGGCCGTACTGTAGCCATGAGCAATAATGATGGCATTAGCCTGGTCCAGACTGGCCTCCCGGTTTATGGAGCGGATATAAATCATCAAATAAGCCAGGACCACCGGAGAGAAAGGTATATCCAGATTTTTCTCGACTGCCTCAAGCAGCATAAGCGAAATTTTGTGTTCTTTATAATATTGTTTGCTTAAGGAGTCAATCAAATTCTCTGTGGCAAATTCTGCATCGGTTGGTTTCGCTTCAATAAAATGTACTAATAGGTAAGTCAATACTTCCACACTGTTACCGTAGTGCTTGAGTCCGTAATTTTCCTGCATACGGATTAATACATGTTCCACTATTTTTTTTATCGAGTTAAAGATAACGGACGTAACCGCCCGGTCAACTTCAAGAAAGACGATATAATCTATCAACTCATTAAATAACTGGAGACTCCTGGCAAAAAACTCCTCCTGCGTAATTTCCTGCTGCGCTAATTTATTAATAATCAGGGCAAGCTCTTCGTGGATATGCAACGTCTTTTGCGTATCTTGAATAATATAGGAAAAATCATTTTTTTCGGAACAAGCTACCAATACGTCTTCGCCATTCAGTTTATTCGTGATAATGCCTTCATAAGCGTCCAGAACATCTTTGGGGAGATGATTGAGCTTGACTTTAATATCCTTGCCTTTTGAGCCGGAACCATGATTGTAAGCATTGGCACAGCTTAGTTTTATGGCATTACGCAATTTGCCGATATTCCCTCCGGCAGTGCTGTTGAGCAAAACATCAACCACCTGATTGCTAATTAAAACATCCTTTTTAATCGCAACCGCTTCTTTTTTATAAAAGGTATAAATAAGCTCCATTTTTTCTTTTAGCGGCCGTTCCTGAAATGTCGGTATTCTGACAACTAATGGGATACGGCGCAAAAAAGTCTGTAGGAAGTTCTCCTCCGGATCTTCCGTTGTCGCAAACATCATCCGTACTTGGGCCTGCCGGTCGCGCCCGGATTCACCCAATCGCCGGAATATCCCCTGATCCAAAAAAAGAAACAGTTTCTCCTGACCGGTTGGCGGCAGTCTGTGTATTTCATCCAAAAACAAAAAACCGCCGTCAGCCGCTTCAATCAGACCCGTACTGTCAGAGTCGGCTCCGGTATACGCTCCTTTACAGTGGCCAAATAGAATTCCCGATAACAGTTCCGGGTTATTGGCATATTCCGCGCAATTAAACACAATAAACGGGGCCCTTTCCTCTATGACCTTTGTTGCTTTAGCGTACTCATAAACAAGTTTAGCCAAAAAGCTCTTCCCTACCCCAGAATGACCGACTAATAAAAGAGGCAGTCCCTGCGGCGGGTAAGAAACGGCTGCTTTACATTGCTCAATGCTGTATCTTAAACTTCCGTTACAGCCAATAACCTCTTTAAAAACATCCCGCCCCCCTTTCTCCTGATCCATACTGTCACTTTTCAGCAAATACTGGGTTACCAGCTTCAGTTCCTTCTGCCTTGCCAAATAAGTCTTTTGATCCAGAAAATATACCGGACGGGTGTTTATTTTCATAACCACCCCTTCTTTTGTAAGCTCATTCAATAAGTGGCTGGCAATATTTCTTTGCAAACTCAATTGCTCGGCAATTTCCTGCGCCGTAAACCCGCATTGTTTTAGCCCGTCCATTGTTTCTGAAAGTTCCTTCAGTTTGCAGTAAACAGCTTCTTTATTAGTCATTTTCCTTATCACCACCTGACTTATGACTTCTATATGCTAGCGCTAAAAGCAAAGCTATCCATTGACTGCAATAGCTTTGCTTTTCCCTTAAATACCAGCTCCGGGTTCCATCGTTTTCTTTACTTTTTCAACCACACACTTTTCCAGCCGAATGGTTGTCCGTCGACTGACGCCAACAATAAATTCAGCCAGCTCAACCAGGGGAAGATTCTCTTTTTGTAAGAATCCCTCCAATACCGCCCCGATATTACAGCCGGCAATGACTTCCATATTAGCGGCTTTATTAGCAATTTGGGCAGCTACCTTAAAGGGAGTCCCACCTAGAATATCACAAATGAATAAGATGTTCGCTTCGGTATTTCGGGCAATTACACTATTCATTTTATCCCTTAAGGTCGCATCGGTATCGGCGATGGTCAAATCAAGATAATATACGTCAGGATTGCAGCCCGCCAAAAGCTCAATCGTACTTTGAAAGCCTGTTGCATAATGACCGTGCCCGCTGACAATAATAATTGTTTTCATTCTACAATATTCCTATTCCTGATAATACAATCGAAAAAATAAAGGTCAATAAGATCAATACCGGTGGGCTGATTTTCTTACGCAGGCAGAAGAACATCAAAAGCGTATATCCCATAGGCAGGATATTGGGGAAAACACGGTCCAGAAAATCCTTTTGAATGGATATAGCGTAGGCATCGGTGATCGGAATTTGCGCGGCAACGGTAATATGAACATAGGAAGCGATCAAGCCGCCAATAACCGTTACACCCAGTATGGTGGCAGCTCTTGCCACAGTCTGCGAACTATCCTTAACCTTTTCAATTGCCTTTGTGCCTAAATTATAGCCTAAATGAGTCCAAACAACACGTAAAATAAATATAGCCAGGTAAATCAGGAAAAAAATCAATGGCCCCAGCACGCTGCCCTGAGCGGCAAAGGAAGCACAAATACCGGCTACAATCGGCAGTATAGTAAACCAGAAGATGGCGTCGCCAATTCCGGCTAAGGGACCAAATAAGGCGATGCGCAGCCCCTTGATCAGCCCCCGGTCTTCTCCCCGTTCTTCCAGGGACAATAATAGTCCCATCAACATACCTGCAAAGTTAGTGTTAGTATTGATAAAAGCCATATTATCCTGCATGGCTTCCGCCAGTTTTTCCTTATCATCCTTATAGATTTTTTTCAAAAATGGCAGCATAGCCAGTGTAAAGCCGGCAGCCTGCATCCTTTCAAAACTAAACCCGGCCTGCAACAGCGCTGAAGTAAAGCCTAGCTTTGTAATGTCACTTTTGGTAAGTACGTTCTTAGATTCCTTCACTATTATCACTTCCTTGCGCATTATTTTCCACCTTAGCCTGTTTCCATTGCTTTGCATTGTAATATTCGTAGATGGCAATCGCCGTTCCCAGTAAGGCAACCGGCAGCAAATTGGCAAACTGAATAAAAGAAGCTGCCACAAAGCCGATAATTAGATAAGGCACGTACTGCATTTTAAGCATAACCGTAAGCAGCATACCAAACCCAACGGCCGGTAAAATTCCGCCGGCAATCTCAAAACCGTGTTTAAGCCAGTCCGGCATAGCCATGACCAAAGCCTGCATAGCGTCCTGGGCCACATAAGCACTTAAGAATACAACAATACCGTATGTGACGGCCACAATGGCAGTCATCAATAGGTTAAGCTTCCAGAAAGCGCCGGTATCCGCCGCTGCTGCATAAGCGTCTGCCTTTCCCATGAACAGAGAAAAAGTCGAATAGTAAAACAGAATTATATATTGCATTAAAATACTAAAAGGAAGCGCCAAGCCAATAGCGGCCTGCGGTTCAACTCCCGTGGTGTAGGCAATCACCACCGTCATTACACCTGCCAATACCGGATTGGGCGGCTGCGTTCCACCGGCAGGAGTAAGCCCGGCAAAAGCCAGTTCCGTTAGACTTCCTGCCAGCAAACCAGTCTGCAGATCTCCCAAGATGATTCCTGTAAGGGTACAAACAATAATCGGACGAAAAATGTATAAACTCTCCAGCCAAAAATCAATTCCCACGATAATTGACATAATGGTCAGCATGATCCCCTGATCCAATGTAATCGCATGCATCTTATTGTCCTCCTTAATCAATACTGAATTTTACATCACCCGGCGTATCCTGGACAAACACCTGAATGCCCCGTTGTTGGAGGTATCTTAAATTCTCCAGATCGTTGTCATCTACATATACTTTCTTAGTAATGGCTTTCTTTCCCGGTGAAAAATGCATATTGCCCACATTGACGTTTTGAATGGGGACACCGCCCTCAACCAGTTGACGCACAACCGCCGGCGTTCGGCAGACAATAAAGATTTTTTGACTCGGTGCCGCCTTATGGATAATCTGAATTGTGTGAGCAACTGTAAAAAAGCGTACCCCCACGCTTGAAGCTTCTGCCGTCATCGTCATCAACTGCTGTTGCAGCGGGTCGCCTGCCGTTTCATCGTCAACCACCACCAGCAGGTTAGCCCCTAAGGCACCTGTCCAAATGACGCCTACTTGTCCGTGTACCAGCCGGTTGTCAATCCGGGTTAATAAAATATTAGGTGCCATCATCTTCCCCTCCCTTTAGATCTTATTTATCCGCAACTCACTTGTTTCCGGCTTCCGCTTAACAGGCGGGAGAAAAGCCGGCCCGCTCCTGAATTCTTTGTCATTTCGGCGGAAGATAACCCTTTTGCTGAATAAGTTTCACTTACTTAAAATATTGTCTGCAATTATCATGCCAATCAGTGTACAAAATAGCTTAATCCCTATCAATCCTTGTCAAACCCGGCTTGTTTCTTCCGGTTTGTCTTTTAGTTAGCTCCACCAAGTCCTGCCTGTTATACACTGTCACAAAAAACAAGGCTTATTGCACAGTGTCTGTAACACTCATTGGCTGGAAATCAGCTCAGACAGCTTACTGCCCTCGTTGATTCATACGAAGCCGGTTTGCCGCATTTCCCTCTACAATAACCGTTACACGCTGATGCAATTGAAGGATAGAGGCTGGAACTTCCGGAGAAATATCTCCCCAAAGCGCACGGTCTAACACTTCGGCCTTATCCTCTCCATTCACCAGAATAACAATGCTCCGCGCCTGCATAATCGTTTTAATCCCCATGCTGATGGCAAACCGGGGCACCTCAGCCAGTGAGGAGAAGCAATACGAATTGGCTCTGATTGTAGACTCGGCCAGTTCAGCCCGGTGTGTAGCTGCTGTGAATCTTACATCCGGTTCATTAAACCCGATATGACCGTTCCGGCCAATTCCCAGTATCTGCAAGTCAATTCCACCGGCTTCTTCAATCTTTTGCTCGTAGGCCAAGCACTCCTGCTCGATATTGCCGGCCTCGCCGTTGGGTATATGTTGATTTGCCTCCGGTACATCGACGTGACGGAAAAAATGATGCTTCATATAATAGTGATAACTATGGGGCTCCTCCTTTCCTAACGCAATATACTCATCCAAATTGAAGGTTACCATCCGGCAAAAACTAAGCTGCTTTTGGCGGTGGATTTTTATAAGCTCCCGGTACATCCCCAAGGGAGTATTGCCGGTGGCCAGCCCAACTACACTTTCCGGCTTTGTCCGGATTTGTTCAGCTACCATGTCTGCTGCTATTTCGCTCAAAGCAGCATAATCCTTGGCAAATACTATACGCATATCATTCCTCCCGGTGGCGCTTTTTTTCTGCAGAATACCGCCCATAAATAAAGTAAGCAAAAAGCATGCCAATCAGTGTAATAAGCACTGAAGGCATGCTTTTTGCCATTAATGACGGTTCCGGTAATCCACTATAGACATCATGGAATACCCCAGGCGCTGTGTTCTATGACACTAGCTTACACAAACCCGTGGGGGCCAACTCCCAGGGACAGTGATTGTAAAAACAGAAAATAAGGCAAGAGAAAAAGAGCGGCCTCAATTTCTCATTGAAACAGCTCTTTATTATCCGCTTATTCTTCTGCCAACTAGCAACTATACTATTTCAAACACCCTGGTCAGGCGCGTTAGTTCAAACAGTTCCTTAACAATTCCTTTTATCCCTTTTATCATTACTCCACCGGAGCATTGCAGCGCCTTCTTCTGGATGGCAACCAACACCCCCAGCCCGGAACTGTCAATGTACTCCACCTGACTCATATCAATAACAAATTTACTTTGCTCCCGGTCAACATATTCCAGAATTTTTTGCCTAAGCGCGTTTGCCTCTTCCACATAGATGCGGCCGGCAAGCACCACCAGTACATGATCACTTTCCTGGGAAATCTGGCAAATCATCCGCACTCCTCCTGTTCAATATGCTTGACCAGCAGGATTTCATTGCCACAGCGGTTATAGCGCACATAATCGGCGGATGCCTTCATAATCATGATGCCACGGCCGCTTTCGTCAAATTCAAAGTCTTTCTCATCCTTGGCCAGCAGGGTCTGCCCCGGAAATCCCGCACCCTGATCCTTCACCCTTACCACCAAACGTTTGCCGGCAATGACATTCAGTTTCAGTTTAATGCTTGCCTTCCCATGCTCTATAGCATTATTTACCGCCTCGTTCAAAGCCACTTCCATGAGCCCTGGTTTATCCCGAAGCATTTTCCGGATGTATTCACTGACACAATGGCGGATAAGCCGAAATCCCTGAAGTCCGTAGAATTTAATCTCCAGTAAATTCTCATTCATACAGTCTCCTCTTTTCTCATAGGATGACGCAGATTCAACCCGACCAAACAAATATCACTTGACTGTTTGCCGTTCACATAAATTTACTATTAAACCAAGATTTCTACGGAGATATGACAAATCCTTCCTTATTTTTCTTCTATTCAAAATAAAATCATTCACAACGCAACAGATCAGGAAAACGTAGTCGGAAACAACGTTCCCGCCAGCAGCAAAACACTTAACAGAATCAAGACAAGAACCAGCAGCCAGCAAATGACGTTATAAAGTCCCGAGTTGACATAGCGACCCATGATGTTTTTATCCCGGGCAATCAAAATGATAAAGATTAAAATCGGCGGCAGCAAAATGCCGTTGATTACCTGCGAGGTAAGCATCATCGTGTATAAGGATACGTCGGGCCACAACACGATTCCGGCTCCTGCCGCAATGAGCAGGGTATATAAACCGAAGAAAATAGGAGCCTCTTTATAGCTGCTGCTAATTCTGTGCTCAAAACCCAGCGCTTCGCAGACGGCGTAGGCCGTACTCAAGGGCAGAATGAAAGCGGCCAGCATGGACGCCCCCAGCAGCCCGCCGGCAAACAGCAGCATCGCATACGGACCAGCCAGGGGCTCTAACGCCAACGCCACATCCTTGGCCGTCTCGATCGGTACCTGGTGAACATACAAGGTCGCTGCCGTCGCGACCAGAATAAACAGGGCGATAAAGCCGGTGAAAAAGGACCCGATCATCACATCCCAAAAGGTATACCGGTATTCTGTAGCTGTAATGCCCTTATCAACCACAGACGCCTGAATGTAAAACTGCCCCCAGGGCGTAACCGTCGTCCCAATAATCCCGACCGCCACCAGCAAGAAGTCGGTATCCAGCTGGAATTCAGGCTGAATAATGGCTCGCGCCGCCTGATGCCAATCGGGGGATGCCAGAAAACCGGAGAAAACGTAGCTAAAGAAAGTCAGGCATAACAGCAAAAAAATCTTTTCCATCTTTTCATAACTGGTCTTTAGCACCAGCCACCAAATGGCGCAGGCCGCCAAAGGAACCGATACATATTTATTTACTCCCAGTATTTCAAAGCTTGTCGCAATCCCGGAGAATTCGGAAACCGTTGTGCCGATATTGGCCAACAGCAGTACCGCCATAGCAAAGAACGTCCATCGCACGCCATATTGCTCGCGGATCAGATCGGACAGGCCCTGTCCGGTAACAGCTCCGGTGCGGGCCGAGATTTCCTGTACAACAGCCAGACACAACGTGCTGACAAGTAACACCGACAGCAGCGCATAGCCATATTTCGCGCCTGCCGCCGCATAGGTGACAATCCCGCCGGCATCATTATCGGCGAAGGCCGTGATGATACCGGGCCCCATAATAGCCAGAAAAAGCGGCCATTTGCTTTTGCTATGTTTCATCGGTACCGCTCCCGCCCGATACGCGCACTAACCGCCAGCAGCGGCGGTGCGTCAAATTTATCCCGTTCCTCCACCAGCATGGAAAGAATATCATCTACCGTAACCAGGCCCAGCATCTTCCCCTGCCCATCCACCACCGGCAATGCCAAAAACCCATATTTAGCCATAATACCGGCGATTCGTGGTGTAGTTTCTTTCGGGGTGACGGCAACCACCTTCCGGCGCATTAAATCGTACAATACCGACTCTTCCTCGGCAACGATCAATTCCCGCAAAGACAATACACCTTCCAGGAAGCCCCGTTCATTCATAACATACAAATAATAGATGGTCTCGGCCGTCGAAGCGAACGTCCGGATTTCACCAATGGCCTGACTTACGGTCATCCATCCGGAAAGCCGTATGTATTTTGTCGTCATGCAGGCCCCCGCCGTTCCAGCAGCATACTGCAGCAGCTCTCGGACACCCTCGGCCTCTTCGGCCATCAAGTCTAACAAACCTTCCATTTTATCGACCGGAAGCTCGCCCAGAATGTCAGCTACTTCATCGGGAGGCAATTCCGCCAAGATAGTCAATGCCTGCTGCTGTTCCATCTGGCGGAAAATTTCAACCTGAGTTTCCAGTTCCAGCTCGGCCAGCGCATCAATCGTCTGCCGGGAATTCAGATGTTCAATAAATGCCGACCGGCGCTTATAATCCATCTCTTCCAGCAAGTCGGCTATATCGGCCGGATGAATCTGCTCCAACTGCTGCTTTTCCATATTGAGCTGCAGCGCGGCATTCCAGCTTTCCAACGGTTTTATATATTGCCAGCTTACCAATTTGTTCTTACAGCGTTTAAACAAAAATTCCAGCCCCAGCCGTCGGAATAAACCTCGGATACCAATATCCACAGCGACTAAAACCATCTGACTGCTACCTTCCCGCGCAAGCCACGACAGCGTAATGTCGTTGACCCTTACCAGCTTAAAGCCTTTCAAATCAATAATCTGCTTATCCAGCAGCCATTTGCTGATATAGATTTCTTCCTCCTGCAACGGCATGATGCAGGAGGAAGAAAAGTCCTGACTAAGAAACACACCATCCGCATCACAGCGTTCCACTAAATCAAAAGGGATCAAATCATCCTTGTTATTTACATATTTGATGCCCGACACCTCCGGATGGCTGTAATGCCAGCGTACCGTCATATCCTTTACGCATCCGACCCTTTGCCTGGCAGCATCATATACCGATTTGCCCAATAGCTGACTAAAGTAAAACTCACCCAATACTTTTACCGCATACATCTCTGGCCCTCCTCTCTTGGCAGGATCAATGTAGCAAAGCTTTCCGCCGGCTCCTTTTTTCCGAACCGATTCCACTACAGTATATGCCTGGTCCGGCGGAAGGTGAAAGGCGCCGTTCCATGTCGCAACAGCCTCGCTGCGTTATTTTACTTACACAATATAAAAAGCTGCGACCATCGTCGCAGCTTGTAAAAACTTAGCACGCTATATCATGTAGTCAGGCATGGCTTGTCCCGCACAACGGCGCCATGCGTTTTTTCTTTTTATCTTCATACAGCACTTTATCAGCCAGGGAAATAATCTGGTCCCGTTCCATCTTATCATGCACCGTTATAATGCCGACACTAATAGTCGCATCATAACAGGGGCCGCTCTCATAAACAAGCGCTTTAAGATATTCCGTCAGTCTTTCTATATCCTGATTTGCCGTGTTGGGAAAGATAATGGCAAATTCATCGCCGCCCCAACGGGTAATCACCGCCCGTTGTCCTACCGATTGCTTAAGCAGTTTAGCCAGGGAGATCAACAGCTCGTCACCGGCTGTATGTCCGTAAACGTCATTAATCTCTTTAAAATAATCTATATCAATAAGAGCAAAGCAAAATGTTCCGCCGTCCTTTTTTATATGCTGCAGTTCCTTTTGCAGCCGGACGTTAAAATACCGTCTGTTCCAAAGCTGTGTCAAGGAATCGGTATTGGAAAGCAAATAAAGTTTTTGCAGCAAATTACCGATCACCATACCGCCCATAAAAAAAAGAATGACTTCAGTAACCTGCGCGGCGCGGACATAGCCAGGGTAATCGGACAGCAAATAGCTGTCCAGCACACAAAACCCTGTGGCGATGAGTGCACCCACAGAGCCCAAAATTGCCGGGGAATATTTGTAGAATAGTTTTGCCATGATCGTCATATCTCCCTATGGATAATCACTCGTTCGCAGTCCATATGATCTACACTTCAGCCAAAAAGCCCCTACGTACTAACTCTACATTATTTCTCTTCGACACGCATTCCCAATTTCCTTTTTTGGAAATAAATATCCAATTAAATTTTATATTATCATTATTTTGCGCATTTGTCCAGTATTTTTTAAACAATTGTTTTTTACAGCCGGACACTCACGCAGCTTCTATCGACTACTTTACAGGACAAACTTACCTTCGTCCTCCTTTTCCCGGTCTGTCCGGGGCGGTTGGCATATTACAGAAAATTTGCATGTCTCGTTCACGCACACCAAGTCCGGTGCCCCGTTTACGTCTACTACCTCCTTCAGACGGCTTTTGCAGGCCGGGCACACGATCTGTTTCCTTCTCCGGTTTGCCATGAAAACTTCCTCCCCGCTCGCTATATTACATATTAATATCCTTCATCAGCGGCAGCTTCCCTTTTAGCAAATTACGACAAAAAATATCCCGCCCCAGTTAACCTATACAAAAACCGGCGGAGAGCACACGAACAACGCCTCGTCAGCCTGATTAACAATTTTTTATAGTCCTTATCGGCATCTTTCCAGAAGGAGCACCCCACACGGCAGTCCACCTTCATACAATGCCCCTCCACTTCGAAGACCTGATTAATGATTGAAATAATCCGGTTGGCAATAGCGATGGGCACCTCCAACGCTTCCTCCCTGCTTTGCGGATGGCTACCACGAATTCATCGCCGCCAATCCGGGCGGCAAACGCGTCGCTCCGGATACAGCCTGTCAGCTGGTTGGCTGCTTCTTTTAGCAGCAAATCACCCATATGATGCCCCAAGTTATCATTAATCCCCTTGAAGCCATCCAAATCCAGGTACAAAACGGCAATTTGCCTGTTCTTCTCCACAATCAGTTTTCTTTCGTTTGGAAAGAACCCGTCCAAGCCGATGCGGCTGGGCAGACCAGTCAGCTTGTCATGATGCGCCAGCACCTGCATGCGCTCCGACCCAGGCAGCAAAAAAGGACCTGCAGCTTCTGCAGGTGCCTCAGCTTGTTGAAAAAGTATATAGTATGAAAATGGTTTTTGAGGGTCCATGTAGAATTAATTCTGCATGGACCTAATTTTGTTAGGAGGTAGAGTATGCTTAAAGAACGAGCACCTCAGCAGATGAAATTCGAATTAGTTTGTATTGATCAATTAGTTCCTGAAGATCACCTACTTAGAAAGATAGATAAATACATAGATTTTTCGTTTATATACGAGAAGACCACCCCCTACTATTGTCAAAATAATGGACGACCACCCGTAGATCCGATTGTCCTTTTCAAAATGATCTTTATTGGCTATCTTTATGGCA
>NZ_FQZD01000062.1 GCF_900141835.1 Propionispora hippei DSM 15287
ATACTATCACATCGGCTTTTGCCTGTCAACCTGTTTTTTATTGGCTTTCTTACCATTTCCTGCCGCCGTGTTCAGCGACTTTTATATAATAGCATGCCTTGTTATTTATGTCAACAGATATTTCGACATTTTTTTATAACTATAAGCCTACTTACTTTATATAGGCTCAGCCTGCCTGATAACATGAACGCAATAGCGTCTGTTTCGTGGGCCGTCAAATTCACAGAAGTAAATTCCCTGCCATCTACCTAACACTAGCTTTCCTTTAGTAATGGCTATAATCAGCGAGCAGCCTAACAAAGAACTTTTCATATGGGCTCGTGAGTTGCCTTCATCATGCCGATAAGCCAGACTGGGTACCATATGGTCCAGAGCCTTCAGCATGTCTGTAACTACATCAGGATCAGCATTTTCATTAATGGTTACACCTGCCGTCGTATGTGGCACAAATACCTGGCATAGACCTTCCTCTACCTTACTGCGCACTACTGCCGCCACCACCTGCGAAGTAATTTCAATAAATCCTTCGTCCGGCGTATATAATTGAAACTCTTCCATAAGACCACCTTCCTTATCCGGTTTGTAGATTCGGCTTTTGGGACTTGTTAATGAACATCGTGATGCCAACAAGCAATGCGACCATACCCATGGCTCCTGCGCTTAACAGAAGATTACAGTACACCCCAAAGTATTGATTCACTGCGCTAGACAGAAGAAAACACAAGATACTCCCGACAGAGCTTATGGAAATATAAAAATTCACCAACTTAGAAGACGCCTGTTTAGATTGCATCGTACCATACGAGACCAGAGAAGCATATAGTCCGGAAAAAAACAATCCCATAAAACTTGCACCAATCATAATCAAGTATGTGTTCCTCAGCAATAAAACCGTTAGATAGGAAAAAAAGGCCAATGTCGCCGAACCTATAATATAATAGTCAACTCTAATATATCTAGTAATCAATCCGGCACTCAGTCTTCCCAATGTCATAAAGGCCCAAAACAAAGACAAAATGCCGCCGGCCTGTACAATATCCACCGCAAGAAATTCCCGCAAATACACAACAATCCAGTTAGAGAAAATCACTTCTGCCAATGCGTAGCAAACGAAAACAAAACCGATAATATACACATTAACATTCCACTTCTCTTTTGGCTCGCTGCTTGTTCTGCATTTGCCATTGTCGGTCACAAGCCTTTTAATCGGCAAAGCCAGCAGCAACAGGAAAAAAACATATGCGGCAGTCAGCAAATATAGCTGCTCCCAGGAAACATCACGTTTGAGCAACATTCCAGCAGCAATAGGCGTAACGACCGCTCCGGCACTATAAGAAAAATTTATGAAATTTAGGTGTGCTGTCCTGCTTTCATTATTATAAAATGTTATGATGACATAATTGGCAATAAACAAAAATACGCCAGTCCCAATACCACAACCGAGCATGGCCACACCAAAAGTAAATAAACTACCTCCCAAGGCAATACCCACGTAGCAAAAAATCAAGAGCACAAGCGCTGCAATCAAGACTTGATTAACCTGCAGCCGTCTGGCAAAAAAGCCTGTAAAAAATATAGCCGCCGTACTGCCTACAGACATAAAAGTAGCTAAATAACCAATCACATAGGGTTCCACTTTAAAAGTCCCGGCAATTTCCAAAAGATTAACCCCACCAATAACACCATTAATGCCAAGAAAAAAATAAGCTAAGTTAATAAGAATTAATAATTTCGCCATCCATGTCCCTCTTAAAATGACACTGAAACAACTAGCAGGCAGACGTATTTAAAGCGTGTTTTCAAACTATCTGGAACATCCCCTGACAGGGATCTTCGGACATATTCCGTTAATTTGAAAACACGCCCTAGCCTCTAGAAATAACAGCTTACTGTATAGTTTCTCTAATGAGGTATGTGTCTCTAATGAGGTATGTGTCTCTAGCGGGTTTTATTCTGTTCAGCGGCAGCTTTTATAATTGCCAGAACATATTCGCCGGCTTTATATAGATCAACCTCTTTTATATATTCTTCTGTAGTATGTACCTTGGACATGCCCACACCAAGTACTGCTGTCGGAATGCCATAACTGTTAAAAAAGTTGGCATCACTACCCCCGCCAGTTGCTTTAAGAACAGGTTCCAGGCCAATGCTTTCTGCCGCTTTTACTGCTAAAGCAACCACCGGGCTGCTATCTTCCAGCACAAAGGAGCCATAAGCGGTTTCAACGGCAACCTCTGCCCAGCAGCCATTTTCCTTCGCCGTTTCCTCAAATACCACTTTCATATGCTCAGTCTGTGCCGCCAGCTTATCCATATTCCGGCTTCTTGCCTCACAGGCCAGTTCTACTTTATCCGGAACGATATTAGTAGCCTGCCCGCCTTTAATTACACCAATATTGGCAGTTGTCTCTTCATCAATACGGCCTTGTTTAATCCTGGCCAATGCTTTGCCTGCCACTACGATAGCGTTTATTCCCTCTTCCGGCGCAACACCGGCATGAGCCGTTTTGCCGCGAACCACAACATTAATCTGGTTTTGACCCGGCGCCTTAGTAATAATCTCGCCCGGCGATCCACTCGAATCAAGCGCGTAGCCGAAATCAGCCTTAAGCTTTGACTGCTCCACGTGCTTAGAACCGTCCAGCCCGGCCTCTTCCGATACAGTAAAGACAATCTGAATATCGCCATGAGGAAGTCCTTTTTCTGTTATAACACGCAAAGCCTCCATGATGGCAACAACTCCGGCCTTATCATCGGAACCCAAAATGGTATTGCCGGCCGAACGAATAATCCCCTTATCAATTACCGGCTCAATGCCACTGCAGGGTTCAACACAATCCATATGGGCCGTAAACAGCACAGTTGGCGCTCCAGGCACATTCCCCGCCAAACGACCTATCAAATTGCCGGTATTGCCTGCAATCACCTTCCCCGCCTGATCCTCCTCAACTTTTAAGCCAAGTTTCTCCAGTCGGGAAAACAATAAGTCAGCCACCTTACGTTCATCACGGGATGGACAGGATATCTTTACCAGCTCAAAAAATTCCGATAACATACGTTCACATTTTATCAAGGAAATCCCTCCTAATACAAGTTTAGACGGCCCAGTGTATTAGCTTTCAGTCAGAGAGCGCATTTAAGTCTTACTAACAGCATAGTACAATAACCCCTGCCCTGCAAGTCTTAGTACTATTTTATAGTGTCTCCGACTGCCTGAGCGTGCGAATTTCTTTCAATAAAAAATAACCGGTTAGCAAAAACGAACCCAGATCAGCCACCGGTGCAGCGGCCCAAGCCCCATTCAACCCGAATAAAGGCGGTAACAGCAAGAGCATCGGGATAAGTATAATCACCTGACGGGACATACTAAAAAAAATAGCATATTGGGCCTTGCCCACCGCCTGAAAGTAATTGGCGCCGATCACCTGAAAACCGATAACCGGAAGCAGCAGCAAAAACAGGCGAAGCCCCTTGGCACCAATGGCAATGAACTCCCCATTCTGGTTAAACACGCCGACAATGCTTTCACTAAAAAATTGTACTACCAGGAATCCTGCCAGCGATAACGCGGAAGCAGCATAACTTGCTCTGCGGACTGCTTCAATGACCCGGGTATAGTTTCTCGCGCCATAATTATAGCCAATAATCGGCTGTACACCCTGACTGATTCCAAAAATCGGCATTAACATCAGCATTCCTATCCGGGTGATCACCCCAATGCAAGCAACGGCAATTTCTCCGCCATACAACAAGAGGCTATGATTAAACAGTACATTGACAACACTGGCGGCGATTTGCATCAAAAAGGGAGATGCGCCGGTTTTTATAATCTGAAAAACAACGGTAAAATCCAAGGCCATACACTGGATTTTTAGCCGCAAATAACTCTTTTTCCTGAGGAAATGCAGTATAATCCATACGGCAGCTACCATTTGCGCAATCACTGTGGCAAGCGCAGAGCCGGCGATTCCCAATTGAAAGTAAAAAATAAATAACGGATTTAAAACAACATTGATGCCGGCAGAAATAAGCATAGTAGCCATGGCGATTTTCGGATCACCCTGGGCCCGTACAATACTATTCAAACCGAATCCGACGTACATAAACAAGCTGCCCCAGAGCATGACCTTGATAAAAGCTCTTGCATAAGGCAATATATTGGGTTCAGCACCAAGCAACTGTAAAACAGGGTCTAAAAAAGGCAGTATCATGGCGCTGAGAACAATACCGCACAAAACCGACAGAGTAAACGCATTACCTAAAATTTTTTCGGCATCCTCTTTTCGCCCTTCTCCCATCCGGATAGATACCAGAGAACCGGCCCCTACCCCGATCAGCATGCCAAAGCCCATTAAGATAATCATAACCGGAAAAGCAATGGCTACCGCTGCCAGGGCAAATTCGCCGACCCCGTTTCCTACAAAAATACTGTCCACAATATTATATAGAGCATTGACAACCATGCCGATCATGGCAGGGACAGAATACCGCCACAATAATTTATCTACTCGTTCCTGGCCTAATGCAGCCGAACCTTCCATACAACCTCCTGCAAATCCTAGTCTTCTTATTCTCTCCCGGTCTTTCCGATCCGATGCAGCAAGCAAAACTGCAGTTTAACCATTATACCACTTTTCCTGATCATGGCAAAATATCTATGCACAAAAAATCAGTTTCTCATGTTCAGACTTAAAAATACATGGTAAAATGTAGAAAACAGAATACAAATCATATCATATTAAGGAGGCTTCTGATGAAAATAACGAACATAACCGATGTCAAGCGTTTCTTTGAGGTCCTGGATCAATGCAAAGGGCGGGTGGAACTGGTTACCAATGAAGGGGACCGCTTAAACCTGAAATCAAAATTGTCACAGTATGTTGCTTTATCAAACCTCTTTAGCGAAGCAAAAATCGACGAAATGGAAATCATTGCGTCCGAACCGGAAGATGTCAGCTTATTATTACAATATTTAATCAGAGGTTAATAGCAGTAATTGTTTGGGTATTCCTTACTCCAACAATATAAACAAAAAGAGATGCGCCTGAGCCGCAATTGCGGTCCAGGCGCATTCTTTTTTGTTCTTATACTCTTTTTTACAAACTAATTTTGTGCCAGCCGTTTATAAGTGGCCAGACGCTCTTTTGCATCTGCTTCCGTCTTCTTAAACAGTATTTCGGCAGTTTCCGGATTCTGTTTTTGTAAGGACGCATAACGAACTTCGCTTAACAAAAACTCTTTAAAATCGGCCGTTGGTTCCTTGGAGTCTAGCACAAACGGATTTTTTTCAGCCTCTTTTAGCTGAGGATTATACCTGTACATAGCCCAGTAACCGCACTCAACCGCTTTCTTCGCTTCTACCTGGCTATAGCCCATACCGCCCTTAATTCCATGGCTGATGCAAGGTGCATAAGCAATAATCAAGGAAGGACCCGGATACGCTTCTGCTTCGGCAATCGCCTTTAAGGTCTGATTCTTATCAGCACCCATGGAAATCTGAGCAACGTATACATAACCATAGCTCATGGCCATCATGCCCAAGTCCT
This sequence comes from Propionispora hippei DSM 15287, assembly GCF_900141835.1. Taxonomy (NCBI): domain Bacteria; kingdom Bacillati; phylum Bacillota; class Negativicutes; order Selenomonadales; family Sporomusaceae; genus Propionispora; species Propionispora hippei. Next base: position 5,546 of record NZ_FQZD01000062.1, read on the forward strand.
TTTTCTTAACCTGTTTACCGCCGGCAGCAAATTTAGCGATTGCCGCAGTCGGTGTGGATTTGGATGATTGACCGCCCGTATTGGAGTATATTTCCGTGTCAAAAACCAGCACGTTTACATCTTCACCGGACGCCAGCACATGATCCAGGCCGCCAAACCCAATATCGTAAGCCCAGCCGTCGCCGCCAAAAATCCACTGTGAACGTTTAGCCAGGAAGTCTCTGTTTTTATAGATTTCCTGTAAAACCGAAGCCTTGTCTTTTTCTGCCTCCAACAAAGCAATCACTTTATCCGCACGATCACGGGTGCCTGCTCCATTATCTATATTTTCCAGCCAATCTTCCAAAGCGGCTTTCAACTCCGAACCGGCAACTGCCAACGCAGCCTGTACATCAGCAGCTAGCTTCTGACGAACCTGGGAAACCCCTAAATGCATCCCTAAACCATATTCGGCATTATCCTCGAACAAGGAGTTTGCCCAAGCCGGTCCCTGGCCTTTATGATTGGTAGTGTACGGAATGGACGGTGCACTGGCTCCCCAGATGGACGAGCAGCCGGTGGCATTGGCAATCATCATGCGATCACCAAACAATTGCGTAACCAGTTTGGCGTACGGCGTTTCACCGCAGCCGGCGCAGGCACCGGAGAATTCGAGCAGCGGCTGTTCAAACTGGCTGCCTTTAACGGTATTCTTATTCATCGGATTAGCCTTCGGCGACAGAGACATGGCATATTCCCACAGGTCGATCTGGGCATGCTGTGTTTCCAGCGGTTTCATAATCAAGGCTTTTTCCTTGGCCGGACAAATGTTGGCGCAGTTGCCGCAACCGGTGCAGTCAAGCGGCGCCACCGCAATGCGGTAGGACAAATCCTTAGCGCCGGCAGCCGGTTTGGAGGTAAAGCCTTCCGGTGCAGCGGCCTGTTCTTCAGAATTAATCAATACCGGCCGAATGGTCGCATGCGGACAAACAAACGCACATTGGTTACATTGAATGCATTTGTCAATTTGCCATTCAGGAATGTTTACGGCAATGCCACGTTTTTCATACGCTGCCGTACCTAGCGGGAAGGTGCCGTCTTCCATGCCTAGAAAGGCGCTTACCGGTAGTTTATCGCCTTCCTGGCGATTCATCGGTACTAAAATGTCTTTGATGAAGGCGGGAACTTCTTTTTGTTCAGCAGCCACATCTTTCGCCGTTTTCCAGGACTCGGGAACTTCAATCTTCACAATGGCATCAACACCCTGGTCAATGGCGGCATTATTCATGTCGACAACTTTCTGACCTTTGTTGCCGTAGGACTTAACAACCGCATCTTTCAAATACTTGACGGCGTCTTCCAAAGGAATGATATTGGCAATCTTGAAGAAAGCTGCTTGCATGATCATATTGATACGGCCGCCCAGACCCAATTGCTGCGCAATGTCCACAGCATCTATGGTATAGAACTGAATATTGTTGTTGGCAATATAGCGTTTCATGGCTCCCGGCAGCTTTTCATCCAGTTCGTCTTTATTCCAAATACAGTTCAACAGGAAATTGCCGTTTTTCTTCAAGCCCTCCAGTACATCATATTTATCCACATAAGATTGGTTGTGGCAGGCAACAAAATCAGCCTTATTAATCAAATAGGGCGATTTTATCTGTTTGTCGCCAAACCGCAGATGAGATACGGTGATACCGCCTGATTTTTTCGAGTCATAAGCAAAATACCCCTGGGCATACATTTTGGTATGGTCACCAATAATTTTGATTGCGCTCTTGTTGGCGCCAACCGTTCCATCGGAACCCAGTCCCCAGAATTTACATGCCTTAGTCCCTTCCGGTGTCGTGTCGAGATCGTACTCAGGCAAAGCCAGTGAAGTGAAAGTAACATCATCCACTATACTCATGGTAAAGCCATCTTTCGGCTGTTCCAGCTTCAGATTATCATACACCGCCACAATATGCGCGGGAACTACGTCTTTGGAACCCAGGCCGTACCGTCCTCCGACGATAACCGGCTGCCATTCTTTGCCGTAAAAAGCGCTCTTTACATCCAAATACAACGGCTCAGCCAGCGAGCCCGGTTCTTTGGTCCGGTCCAGTACGGCAATCTTTTTCACCGTCTGCGGGATATATTTGAAGAAATGCTCCAGCGAGAAAGGACGGTAAAGATGCACGTTTAACAGACCGACCTTTTCCCCTTTTTGGTTCAGATAATCAACAGTTTCCTCAATGGCTTCACACACCGAGCCCATCGCTACAATCAGACGTTCCGCATCGGGCGCACCATAATAGTTGAACAAGTGGTAATTTCGTCCGGTCAGTTTATTAATCTGTTCCATATAATCTTCTACAAGTGCAGGAATTTGCTCATAATACTTGTTGACAACTTCGCGTTCCTGGAAATAAATATCCGGATTCTGCGCCGTTCCTCTTACTACCGGATGGTCAGGATTCAACGCATTGCGCCGGAAAGCTTCCAAAGCATCCTTGTCCAGCATTTTTTCCAGTTCATCGTATTCCAGCACTTCAATTTTTTGAATTTCATGGGAAGTTCTGAAACCGTCAAAAAAGCTGACAAAAGGGATTTTTCCCTTGATAGCTGCCAGATGGGCAATTGGCGACAAATCCATAACTTCCTGAACACTGCTTTCTGCCAGCAGGGCAAAACCGGTTTGACGGGCAGCCATAACATCCTGATGGTCACCAAAAATATTCAAGGAATTGGCGGCAAGAGCACGGGCGCTTACATGAAAAACGCCGGGCAGCAGCTCACCTGCTATTTTATACATATTAGGAATCATCAGCAATAATCCCTGAGAAGCCGTATATGTAGTCGTCAGCGCCCCGGCTTGCAATGAACCATGCATCGCCCCGGCGGCACCGGCTTCAGACTGCATTTCCACTACGCGCACAGGTTGTCCAAAAATATTTTTCTTGCCCTGCGCCACCCATTCATCCACATGCTCCGCCATCGGCGATGAAGGTGTGATGGGATAGATAGCCGCCACTTCCGTAAAGGCATACGAAACATAGGCAGCCGCGGTGTTTCCATCCATTGTTTTCATTTTTCTAGCCATAAATCAATCCCCTCTCTATAGTGCAATTTTGCATAACGAATAATAATACATTAATATGCATATTTATTCTCGCATATCGCATTGAGCAACGCTTGCCGCTGCACAGCAAAAAAGCCACGACTTTATGGTAGGTAATACACATTATTAATATACACCTTTACCATATACATGTAAAGAAGAAATATCATTACGGGCGGTTAACGGCGTTTTTGCTGCATTTTCCACAATTTATTGAATATTTCAACGACTGACACAGTTGTCTGCACTATTTTAGCATTTGTGAATATTTTCCCACGTTCCCATTCGCCATTATCACGGCAGAATAAATCCAGCGCTTTTCTCTTAGGGTGTCCCAGTATGTAATAATTATTCAATATTGTACACAAATATCAACTTGGCTGCTTACCGGTTTGCTTTTTTTCTTTAACCGGAACAGCCTGAATAATGACCCGTTCATTATCACGTGAAACCTTTAACGTAAAATCAACTGTCCCCTTTTTATATAACTCCAGTTTTAAATCCAGCAGGGCCTTACCGATTTTCTCTTCCAGCTCCGGTGTCAAAAAGGAGGAAAGAAAGCTTTTGGTCTCCGGCTTGTCCTTCGCCCTGGTCGGTGTCTGCACCCTGTCCGGGTCCTCCTTATATACATCCGACTCAAAAGAAATCGCTTCTTTCCATCCCACCAGCATATCGGCATCACTGAGATTTTTCTTTATTTTAGACATCAGGCGCCATCCTCTCCATAATTTAGTGAAGCAGCACCGCCTGCGGCGGTACTGCTTCATTTATCTTCTACTATATATTATTATAGAACATACTTAAAAAATATGTAACAGTTTATAAACAACAGCACTGGTAATACCGCTTAGCGGAATGGTCAGAAACCAGGCATATACCATTTGCTGCGCCACACTCCAGTGCACAGCCTTGACCCGTTTGGCCGAACCCACACCCATAATTGAACCGGACACCACATGGGTGGTGCTTACTGGCAAATGCAAAAAAGTAGCGGAAAAGATAACCAAGGATGAGTTCAGATCGGCAGCAAAACCATTAATCGGTTCCATCTTAAAAATTTTAGTGCCCATAGTTTTTATGATCTTCCAGCCACCGGCTGCCGTCCCTAGTGCCATAGCCGTAGCACAAACCAGTTTAACCCAGGTTGGAACCTCTAACGTGGGAATCTGGCCGGCACTTAAGAGCGCCAACGTAATAATGCCCATGGCCTTTTGTGCGTCATTGGAACCATGGGAAAAGGCCATTAAACTAGCCGACAGGAGCTGCATTCGCTTAAAGCCCGAATTTAACGCCATCGGTGCAAACCGCCCGAAGACCCATAACAGGATGATCATAATAATATAGCCGGAAATCAAGGCCAACACAGGCGAAAGAATGAGGGATAATATGATTTTTTCAATACCGGCCGTGTTAAGAGCATCCCAGCCGGAACCAACGATAACCGATCCCATGACACCGCCGATCAAAGCATGGGACGAACTACTCGGAATGCCGTACCACCAGGTAAGCAGATTCCAGGCAATGGCTCCCACCAAGGCAGAAATAATCACTTCCTGGCTTACCAGCGACGCTGCCCTTACGATATCGCCGCCAATCGTTTTGGCAACACCGGTACTTAAGAGCGCCCCTAGAAAATTAAGCGAGGCAGCCAGCAAGATAGCGTACTGAGGCTTAATTGCCCTGGTCGACACAGAAGTGGCAATCGCATTGGCCGTATCATGAAAGCCGTTGATATAATCAAAGGCAACCGCCAGAAAAACGACAATATATAAAAGAATAAAATCAGGCATATTTCAGCACTACTCTCTTTAGGGCATCAGCAATATCTTCCGAAAGGTCCAGCATATCTTCCAGATTGGCCAGAATCTCTTTCCACTTGATGATTTCAATTGGGTCCTGACAATCTCTGAACAATTTGCCCATTTCCTCACGGTACAGCCGGTCGCCTTCAGCCTCCAGCTCCATAATGCGACTACAGCGCGCCTCAATTTTAATATGGGACTTCTTTAAATCGCTCAAATAGCTGACCGCTTTTTCAATCTGTTTGGAAGCCTTCACAACCAGCTCGCTAAGTTCCTGGACACCGGGAGTAGCGGTACCAACATTATAAAGGTGCATTCTTTCAATAATCCCTTTGATTCCGTCGATCACATCATCAAGTTTCTGCACCAGCGTAAAAATATCTTCCCGGTCAAAGGGGGTGATAAAAGTCTTCTGCAACCGTTCACCGACCTTGGCTACAATTTCATCGGCATTTTTTTCCACCGAATCAATCAGCCCCATCAATTCAACTAATTTATCTTTCTCATGCATCGCCAAAGCAAGAATCTCTGCCGACTTTTGAACCAATACAGCTTGTTCAGATAATAATTGGAAAAACTTTTCTTCTTTGGGTTTCAATCTAAATCCCACGTAAATTCCTCCTGATATACGTCTTCGAACCCTATTGATTATATCATAAGTCGGTAGTTGTTAAAACAATAAATAATTTTTTTATCGTATTTTGCGGAAATTTGGCAGAATTCGATCCGCCTGTATTTTAACCGATAAACCGGTCTTCTTATAAGAAACAGCCGGATAACTTGCCTCCGGCTGCTCTATTTATCCATTGCTTTTATTCTGGTTTTTCGCCCAGGAATCACGCAAACCCACAATGCGGTTAAAAATAAGTTTGCTGCGAGTAGAGTCCAGATCAGTACAAAAATATCCTTGCCGTAAAAACTGGTATCGTGTTCCCGCTATAGTATCAAGCAAACCCGGCTCTACCTTGCAGGCGGTAAGTATTTCCAGTGAATCAGGATTAAACAGGGCTCCTTCTTCCGAGTCCGCGTCATCTTTAAATAAATAATCATAAAGATGCACTTCGGCATCGACAGCCCGGTCCGCACAAACCCAGTGCAGCGTACCTTTCACCTTACGTCCGCTGGCAATACCGCCGCTTTTGGTATCCGGATCATAAGTGCAGTGAATTTCCTTGATTTCACCGCTGATTTCATCTTTAATGACCTGTTCGCATTTGATAATGTAAGCGTGTTTTAACCGAACCTCCTGGCCAGGCGCCAACCGGAAAAACTTCTTGGGGGGATTCTCCATAAAGTCTTCTTGCTCTATATATATTACCCGGGAGAAAGGAATGCTCCGTTTACCCATATCCGGATTTTCCGGATTATTTTCCGCTTCCAATTCTTCGACCGTATTTTCCGGATAGTTTGTAATGACAAGCTTTAAGGGGCGCAGAACCGCCATTACCCGTGCCGCCCGGCTGTTTAAATCCTCCCGGATGCAATGTTCCAGTAAAGCCACGTCTACCGTACTGTTGCTCTTGGCAATGCCGATACGTTCACAAAAATCACGGATAGCCTCAGGCGTATATCCCCGCCGGCGCAGTCCGGAAATGGTCGGCATGCGGGGATCATCCCAGCCGTTTACCTGGCCTTCTTCCACCAAGGCCCGCAGATGCCGCTTGCTCATCACCGTATTGGTCAAATTCAGCCGGGCAAATTCAATTTGCTGCGGCCGGTCTTCAATTTCAAGCGCCTCCAGAACCCAGTCATAGAGCGGACGGTGCGCTTCAAATTCCAGTGTGCAAATGGAATGGGTAATCCCTTCTATGGCGTCGGAAATCGGGTGAGCATAATCATACATCGGGTAGATACACCAGGCATCGCCGGTACGGTGATGGTTAGCCCGCAAAATCCGGTACAATACAGGATCACGCATATTTAAGTTCGGCGAAGCCATATCGATTTTTGCTCTTAACACCCGCGAACCGTCGGCAAACTTACCTTGCTTCATACGCTCAAACAGGTCCAGGTTTTCCTCTACCGAACGGTTACGGTAAGGGCTTTCCTTTCCCGGCTCGGTCAGGGTACCGCGATATTCTCTGATGCTTTGGGCATCCAGATCACATACATAGGCTTTACCCGATTTAATGAGTTGTACGGCATATTCGTAAAGTTTAGCAAAATAATCGGAAGCATAAAACATCCGGTCATCCCAGTCAAAGCCCAGCCATTTCACGTCTTCTTTGATGGAGTCGACATATTCGACATCCTCTTTGCTGGGATTGGTATCGTCAAACCGGAGATTGCACAGTCCCTCATATTTGGCAGCCGTACCAAAATTTAAACAAATAGATTTGGCATGTCCGATGTGTAGATAGCCGTTCGGTTCCGGCGGGAAACGGGTATGAACCCTGCTGTCATGTTTGTTGTTTTTCAAATCTTCATTAATTATATCGTGAATAAAGTTAGAAGTTAATCCCGGATTGGTCGTCATATTCCTACTCCTTTGCCACTGTCTAATGGTCTGTCTACTTTGAAAGCGTAAAAGAATTCGCGGAAAAGGGCCCATGAAATCATTATGATTTTAGAGTAGACGGACCACTAGCATAATATTGTTTTGCTTTTCGCTGTAAAGCCATTATTTCCTGCATGTATGTACCATAAAGGAAATTATAGCAAATTTTTTAAGTATTAGAAAGCTATTCCTGGCGTAAATTTTGACATATACAGAAAATTACATTATTATAATAGTATAGATAAATTCTCTTTACCTTACTCGTTGCCAAGCAAGAATTTTTTTGTAAGTCAGCCGCAGCTAGTAGGTGATCCATTTAATTACATGTAAGCAAAGGGGGATTAACGAATGAACGCAGTACAATACAAAAAAATTCTGGTCCCTGTCGACGGTTCTCCCAACTCCTATAAGGCAGTCCAGCACGCCGGCTACCTGGCCGCTTGCACCGGCGCCACCGTAGGCTTGTTGCATGTTATGATTTCTTTTAAGGATTTACAGGTATATGCACCGCTGGGAACCACGTATATTCCGGAAGACTTTATGGAAAATGCCGAGGAGTTTGGCAAGCATGTCCTGGCGGAGGCGGCTCAAATGCTGCCGCCGGAAGTGCACAGCACCACCTTTCTGGAACTGGGTTCACCGGCAGAGCGGATTCCCGGCTTTGCCCAGACCCAAGGCTACGATGTCATTGTGATGGGCCGGCGTGGCCTGGGTGTACTGAAAGAGCTAGTCATGGGCAGCGTGAGCCATTATGTTTTACATCATGCCAAGTGCCCGGTTATGGTCATTAAATAAATTACACATATAAAGAGAGGCGCCCGGAGTGATTACCGCTCCGGAACGCCTCTCTTTTTTATTTAATGCACAGGTCCTCGCCATTCATCAGTTTTTTCATATTTTTCATCGGACACATCTTGCCGCACATGGTACAGGTATCTTCCGCTTCCGGTGCCGACGATTCCCGATAGCGTCTGGCTTTTTCCGGATCAATAGCCAGTTCGATCATTTTGGGGAAGTTAACATCGGCCCTGGCTGCACTCATCGCATTATCCCATTCGCGGGCACCCGGAATTCCCTTGGCGATATCCGCTGCATGAGCGGCAATCCGTGAGGCGATAATTCCTTCCTTCATATCCTCCAGATCAGGCAGTCTGAGATGCTCCGCCGGCGTGACATAGCACAAAAAGTCGGCGCCGTTAGCTGCCGCGATAGCTCCGCCGATAGCACTGGTGATATGATCATAGCCGGGCGCCACATCAGTCACCAGCGGTCCCAGCACATAGAACGGTGCGCCATGGCACAACCGCTTTTCCAGCATCATGTTGCCGGCAATTTCATTAAGCGCCATATGGCCGGGTCCTTCAATCATAACCTGAACATTTCGTTCCCAGGCCCGTTTAGTCAGCTCTCCCAGTGTAATTAACTCTTCAATCTGCGATGCGTCGGTGGCGTCCTGGATACAGCCCGGCCGGCAGGCATCGCCCAAACTGATGGTTACATCATATTGTTCGCACAGGTCCAGCAGTCTATCGTATTGCTCATAAAAAGGATTTTCCCGCTGATTGAGTTCCATCCAGGCAAACAATAGCGAACCGCCCCGGGAAACAATGTGGGTAAGCCGCTTATTTCGTTTGATACGTTCGGCCGTAGCCCGGTTTATGCCACAGTGAATGGTCATGAAGTCCACTCCATCCTGGGCATGCCGTTCGACCACCCGGAAAAACTCATCGGCGGTAATATCCTTTAATTCCTTGTCCAGCATCCCTACTGCGTCATACATGGGCACCGTACCGATCATGGCCGGCGAAAAATCAATTAATTTACGGCGAAACTCCTGTGTCTTGCCGTAACAGCTCAAATCCATAATCGCTTCCGCTTTTAAGTCAATCGCTTTTCTGGCTTTTTCCAGTTCCAGGTCAAGATCGCAGCAGTCTTTCGACACGCCCAGATTGACGTTGATTTTTGTCCGTAGTCCGGCGCCCACGCCTTCCGGGTCCAGGTTAGTGTGATGTTTATTGGCCGGTATGACGACCTTTCCTTCGGCAATTAAGTCCCGCAGCCGGGTTACTTCCATTCTTTCCTTTTGAGCCACAAGCTCCATCTGCCGGGTAATAATTCCTTGTTTGGCGGCATCCATTTGTGTTGTGTAATTCATTATGCTCCCCCTTTAAAATTATCTATAAGTCAGGACCACCCGTAAAACGGGTGGCTTGATTACGCCCTATAAGGGCAAGGTACTAGCTGAGTCTCAAGACTCACTGAAAAAGTCCGCCAACCGCATAACCTTTTCAGTCAGCCCCTAAAGGGGCTCTTTTTATGACTTTTTCACGGGCTCACCCGTAAACGGGTCTGTCAATTCCTTCAAACTTAGCTGGTCGACAATTATATCTTCTTGTAACTGCTCTCGGATATATTTTGCTATTGCCTCTTTGTTTCGTCCCACCGTATCCACAAAATATCCTTTGCACCAAAAATGCCTGTTTCCATA
>NZ_FQZD01000063.1 GCF_900141835.1 Propionispora hippei DSM 15287
CACCACTTTCGCGGTGTTGTCCCCATCTATGAGGCAGGTTGTTTACGCGTTACTCACCCGTTCGCCACTACCTGGCGTTCAACACCAATCGCTCTTACGTTTCCGGTTAGTCACTTTTGAAGATGCGTGATGAACTCGCTTCGCTCGTTCATAAGACGCGGCTCAATTGTAATTCCCCGGTTAGCATGTAGCGTTTGGTGTTAAACACCAGACCGTTCGACTTGCATGTGTTAGGCACGCCGCCAGCGTTCGTCCTGAGCCAGGATCAAACTCTCCATAAAAGTATGTCGTCCATAAACCTCTCTCTTTCTCTTCTGTATACACAGACAAAAGTTCAAGGTCCGGTAGTGACTTCCCATTTGATGGAGCCTTTTGATGGCTCTATAATTGTTTAAAGAATTATTTGCATTCGTTATATATTGGAGCGGAAAACGAGATTCGAACTCGCGACCCTCGCCTTGGCAAGGCGATGCTCTACCACTGAGCTACTTCCGCACCTTAACAAATGTTTGTGCTTTCTAAAAGCACCGCACATCTGGCGTATGATTCTTACATTGTTTAGTTTTCAAGGAACACGTCCACTCGCCATCTCTCGACGGCTTTATTATTATATCGAACTCCCTCAGTTATGTCAACAATATTTTTTATGGAAATTATTGTTTCTGGGTGAGGCGACTTTTATATAATAGCATAGCTATATGCTTATGTCAAATATCTTTTAAAAAGTTTTTCACTATTATTCATATTTATGTATCTTCCATTATTATTACACTGTTTATTACGTTAAAACGGATAAGGCCAGCAAAGTTGCCGGCCTTATCCGCAGAGGTTATCCTAAACCATTTTGCTGGTACCATATGGCCTTGCCGCGCAGCACATTGCCGCCTTCGCCTTGAGCCACCCCTTTAAAAAACCATAAGTCCCAACGTTCGCAACTATAACCCGGACCATATCGGCCATCTGGATACCCGTTATCGGCATAGCCTGGGTTTAATCCGTCCAAATTGTTCGCCGCCTCGGCATGGGTCATAACCCGGCATAGATCAACAGTTAAGTCAAGCGTACGGCATAGTACGGCTATAACCTGCGCCATGGCTTCAATTTGGAGCGCCGTAGGCGGCTCACTGCCCAAATTACTGGTAGTGGCATTATATGCGCAGGCCAGTGAAATCCCCACCGAACCACTGTTGCGCTTATAGGTATGCGACTTTACAGTGGCTAATGTCCCGGAACTCATGTAAACACTGCCGTCAGAATCAATATTAATGTGATAGTCGTCGAAAAATTGCCCATAGTGACCGGCACTCCAGTGCAGGTAGAGCTTCACATCCCTATTCAGCCCCCGTGCTGCTGACCATAAGTCTGTTTTGGCCTTTAAGGCCTCTTGACGAAGTTCTTCCAAAGTAATCAACCGCATATTTATCCCTCCTTATTATGTTTATGCTGCTGCCGGCCACACGGTCCTTACTCTTTTACCAAAAACGGCACGGCACATTTTTACCTTCCGTCTAACCTCTTGTTTACAACTACCGCCACCTGCCTAAACAAAAAAGGACTTGGCTTCACCAAGTCCTAATCAATAATCCTTTGTCACTTTTTACTCATCCGAAACAGACTCCTCTCGGCAAATAGAAAAGCCGTCCTATGGACGGCCAAAACCCGGATGTATTATATATCTGCCAGCACGAATGTCTTCCATCGCTCTTCTATGGCGTTCCATTTCACGCTGCTGTCTTTGATGCCACTCTTTCCGGCTTTCATGCGGGCGGCGTCTCATTTCCCTTTCATGTCTTTCGTTTTCCCGCCGTTCCTGTTCATGGCGCTCTCTTTCCAAGCGTTCCCGGTCGTGCCGTTCCCTGTCTTGATCATGTCGGCCATATTGTTGGGCCGGCAGAACTCCATTCTGAAGCGGTGACGCTTCAATGACCGAAGCACCAAACCCAATTTGCAGCATTCCTACCAGTGACCAGACTACCACTTTCTTGCCAATTCCCCTCATAGCTGTTCCCTCCCTGCTTTCTTTAATTTGAGTATAATTGGAATTTATGACAGAATTATGATCGTCCGACTGTCTATTATTTTATGTTTAAGTTAGTCAGGTTCCCGGCATTATTTCTCACTCATTTTCCTTTTAAAAAATTTTTCATATTCATTAAGTACCTGATCAAGCTTTTGGCTCGCTTTTATGACTTCCGGATCAGTAAACTCTCTGCCGCGGGCAATTTCATAAAGCTGAGCCCGCAGTTCCTGAATCTTGTTTTCAATTTCCCGTAAACTGCTCATTGGAGATCACCTCTCATCCTCCAATGGTCCATCCAATTTGCAACTGCAATTACTTTTCAGGTATTGTTCGGCATGACTTGCCTTGCAGAATAATTCCTGCCAATTGATTTTGCATCTTAAACAGACCACTAGTTTTCCAGCACATAGTATGCCCTCAACCAAAAAAGTTATTTAGGCTTCCCCCAAGCTGGAAGGATGGCAATAATTAAAACCGCTTACCTTACGTAAGCGGCACGTCTTAGTCTGTTTAGCTTGTTTAATGGCTAAACAGAGATATAACGGAAACTCCGATGGTATAGAGCAGTAACAGCCCTGTGAAAATGATAATCGGATGGGTCCATTCAGTATTCATCGCCTTCACCCCTTTATGAATAATCAAAGCGCCTATGGCAGCTTAAAATATATACAAAGAATCGAACTTGCCGTTATTATTCCAATGGAAATCAATCCATATACTACATCCGTCAGCACAACTAATCCCCCTTTGTCTCATCTGTTGCCGCAGCACTTGCTATTATATCAGCCTCTACATGTAAATTTTTGTCATTCCTCCGGCGCACTTCCTGATAAAAAAATTTGGCTTCTGCAAATTTTATTGCAGAAGCCTTCATCGTTTACCGGTAATGAGAAACCATTTTTAACCGGTCTAAAGCAGTAATACCGCTTACGTAGTCTGCACAACTTTCTTTACATCCTAAAAACCGCCTAACGGTAATACCGCTTCCGCCACCAGCCATGTCCCCAACCACCATGGCCCCAGCCACCATGCCACCATGGATACCATCCTCCCCAACCCCAGGGAGCACCCCAACCGCCGGCAGCAATGATAATCCGGGGTGAGCGTGACAAATCAAGGCCGCAGTATGGGCAGCGTTCCATAGAAGACACCTCCTCCCGCTCTTTTTATATACTATGTAAACTTTATCGATTTGGTAAACGTTTCGGCGAAATTCTTTCTTGTCAGTAATCAACCCGCTCCGCCGCTGGGTGGAACGGGTTGATTTTCAAAAACAGACTATCTGACGGTTATTCGCCAATCATAATAACCGGCGTGCCGACCTCCACCTTGGGAAACAATTCTTCAATATCTTCGTTGCGCATCCTGACACAGCCACCGGAAACTTGTCCCATCACCGGGCCATGCCAGGAGCCATGTACACAGGTCTTAGCCGACGACAGAATCAGCCGGCGAGACCCCAGATCCGCACCGCCAGGCTCCGGAACAGGTAATATCTCCTTTTCATTGATTTGATAGGTACCCGGCGGCGTCGGCGTAGCCGGCCGGCCGATTGCTACGGTATATCGTCCCAGCAGTTGATTTCCTTCAAAGTAAAAAAGACTCCCTGTCGCGAGATTGATAACAATAAAATGGTTCACTTATTTATCCTCCCTTCCCTATACTGTATGCAAAACAGACAGTCCGGGTGAAGGTTTATCTCGTTGCTATCGGCTTCTCATAACAGGAAGAAGCCTCCGGGCAGCGCCGGAGGCTATCAATTAGTTATTATGTAGAATTACCGCCAGCAGGGCCAATCCACCCAATGTTCTCATAACTTCCTCATGGTGCTCTTTCTCCCGTTCCTGACGGTCACGCCATTCCCGTTCTTCTTCGTTATGTCTTCGTTGCATTTCTCTTTCATAACGTTGATTTTCTTCTCTGATCCTTCGATCCCGTTCGTGCTGCCTTTCTTCATAACGATACCTTCTATCACCATCATCGTGCCGGGGAGAAGCTTCAAGTACGGATGCGCCGAAACCGATTTGCATGATACCTACCATAGAATAAATAATAATTTTTTTAGCGACCTTGTTCATGGGAATCCCTCCTTGATTTGATGACTTAAGTATAATTGGCAAATGTTACATCTTTGTGACAGAATAAACTCAGTTTCTTTTATAATTTTCTGGCCTTCCTTTTTCCTTTTCCCCTATAATATAAGTAGTATAACCCCTGTCCCGGCAGCCAAGCTTCCCGCAAGGCCCCCCGGGCAGGAAGAAGGAGGCATCTTCATGTATGCAACGGTCATCTTTGATGTGGATGGCACCCTGATTGATACGGAGCAGGCCATCTTGCTGGCACTGCAGAGAGTCCTTAGCGAAAGCTGCCAAAAACAGTATGCCTGCGAAGAATTACATTTTGCCTTGGGCATTCCAGGCATGACCGCGTTAGAAAAGCTGGCTGTCCGCGACAAAGAGCAGGCCCTAGCCAAATGGGACGATTATATGAACGACTATTTTCATACAATCACCGTCTTCACCGGCATTGAGGCGGTATTGTCCGAGTTGGTTGCCCGTCATATTCCCACAGGCATTGTGACCTCCAAAACAAAAGCCGAACTAACAAAGGATTTTGTTCCTTTTGGGTTAATGAAATATCTATCTTTCATTGTTTGCGCCGACGACACAACAAAGCATAAACCCCATCCCGAACCACTTTTAAAATACCTCGAGCTTTCCGGCTTCCGGCCTGAAACAGCGTTATATATCGGCGATACCGCCTATGACCAGCGCTGTGCCGGTCAAGCCGGCCTGGATTTCGGCTTGGCACTTTGGGGTAGTAAAACACCTGATTTACCGGCTACTCACATCTTCCAAAAACCCCATGAGATTTTAACTTTACTATAAGCAAAGGCGAGCTTGATCAGGCAAGCTCGCCTTTGTTTATAAACCGGTCACCCCTGCAAAAAATGTCCCCCTATCTTGACATAGAGGGACCACAACAGAGGAGTATGAGAATATTGTTAATAGAGGATGACCCTCTATTAGGTTTTCGTCCGGCAGCAGCAACTCTGCCAGACTGTATTGCATGGTGGACAACTTTTACTATAGAGGATATTTATGACAAATATATGACAAACCGAAAATATTATCATGAATTACTTTGTAAAAGCTCGATACCCGCATCTGATTTTCTTTTAATTTCCCGGATAGTATTATCAATATGAATAAATATCTGTTTTGATAGCCCTTCCGCCCTTTCATACAGGCTATTGGCTTCGCCGGCGGCCTGCCTTGCCACAGCGTCCAGCACCTTACTGCCCATATCGTGCAACTCATGATGTACGCCGTCGATGGCCTGCCACTCTTTATTTATATCGGGATGAGTCAGCTGAATAGCATGATAAAAATGACCGAAAGCACAACGCTTTGAATCTATCTGAATCGGGTAAGACTTCATTTCATCAACAATTCGTTTCAAATTCTTCATCCAGTTCCCATGAGCAACCTTGGCTTTGGTCAGCGTCTCCGTCAGATCGTCGTTAGAAATGGCATGGACACCGCCATTTAGCGACAGGATCATATCCCGGACCATTTCACTCAGTTCATTATCAATCACAGATAGCTGCTTTGCATTTTCTGCGCTCATAATGGCATCATCATGTATGCTCTGGGTCATGCTGTGCAGTTTTTCCGCATCCCGGGCGGAATAGGTCATCGCCTGATTTACCTGCTGCGCCGCTTCATGCACCTGTTTCATTGAACCTGCTACATCATCGATATCCGCGACCGTATCCTTCAGCATGGCTACATTTCCCTGTATGGTGCCGGCAACGCTGTCCAGTTTTTCATTCATGCCGCTGGTAGAACGCAGCGTATTATCCAGGCTCTCCCGGCTATCATTGGCCGCCTGATGAATGTTATTTACAAAGACCCGCATATCATCCAGGTTCATTTTTGTATTGTCGGCCAGCTTTCTGATTTCATTGGCGACCACAGCAAAACCCCGCCCGAATTCGCCGGCTCGAGCCGCTTCAATCGAGGCATTCAACGCCAGTAGATTTGTTTCCGCCGCGATGGCTTCCACACCGTTTACAATCTCACTAACCTTGGCAGCCATTTCCGTCAAATGCTCAATCTGCTCCTGCATAATGGCCGTATCCCGGATAACTTCCTCCTTTAGCTCCTGTATCTCACCAAGCTGCGCCATGCTTTCGTCATTCTTCTCAATTAGCCCCCGCGAAGCCGTCGACAAATGCTCCATCGTCTCCGAAGCATGCTTAATGGTATCATTGACATCATTCATGCTGGCTGTAATCTCTTCCACAATGGCCAGATTGGATTCACTTAACGTCGTCATGTCCTGCGCAAACGCCGTTAACCGGTTCGATTCGTGAGTCATTCTTATATCGAACTCACTTAATTTAGGTACGATACCAATCATTTTTTTGGAGTTCACCGACATTTTCCGTTCGCTTTCAAAAAGCTTATCAAACTGTTTAAGCATCCTTTGATGAATGGGGTAATCCACCTGAAGCAGGTCAACCGGCTTGCCTTTTAAACGGTCTTCCACATTCTGAATAATGCAAAGAGCCTCATGACATGGCGCTTTCTTAAAAAAACTCATATTTCATCCCCCTATAACACAAACCTGAGCAAAAGCACGATTATTGTACCGTAAATAATTTTATTCGTCCATATCCCGACAAAATCCTTTTTAAACCGCCATTTCTTTGCTTCGTGTATAAACTGTTAGTGAATTGCTTTTTTCTTAAAGGTGCCCCCAAACACATCATGTACATCATTGATGGTGACGAAGGCCTTTTCATCGATTTCCTCAATAATCGCTTTTAGTTTGGCAACCTCCAGCCGGGTAATCACTGTATAAAGAATATTTTTCGCATCACCGCTATAAGCGCCTTCTCCGCGCAAAATGGTGACTCCCCGGCCAAGCCGGTCCATCAGCGCACTGGTTATAGCTGCCGACTGCTCGGACACGATAATCACCGCTTTCGACTCATCCAGCCCTTCAATGGTAATATCAATTACCTTGGAAGCAATAAAATAGGTGAATAAGGAATACATCGCCCGGTCCCAGCCAAAGACCAAACCTGCGCCGGTCAAAATGAACAGATTGATAATCAACACAATCTCACCGACGGAAAAGCTGGACCGTTTGTCCATTAAGATGGCAACTATCTCTGAGCCATCCAGAGAACCGCCATACCGGACAATCAGGCCAACGCCGATCCCCAAAATAACACCGCCGTATACGGAAGCTAAAAACAGATCCTCAGTTAACCCGGGAACCGGCAGAAAAATATTACTCCAATAAGACAGGGACAGAATAGAAAATAGAGTAGCTATCGTAAACGTCTTGCCAATCTGCTTATAGCCCAAATAAACGAACGGAATATTAATCACGACCAGAAACACCCAAAAGGGCAGTCCTGTCAGGTGGCTTGCCATAATGGCAATGCCGACTACCCCTCCGTCGATCACATTATTCGGTACTAAAAAAATCTCCAGACCGGCTGCGTAGATAATGGAACCAATGAACAACAAAAGGTACTTCCTAAAGTATTGTAATAATCGATGTTTTTTTGTCATGCAAAAACCTCTCTTTACTTTTTTATTTTATTGTACAGCAGTAAACCTTGCTAACTGCCTCCCCTTCTATAATATCACATTTTTCCAAAATAAAAAAAATCACCCCGCCCGGCAAGGTGATAAATTGGCCTCTGCAGGTTTAAGGGTACAACCTTCAGAACAGCCCAAAAAATAACTTATTGACTGCTCGCTTATATTTAATTTCCCCGCCCTTAACATTCATATCCCCATCCAAATGTGCTTCCCATTCCAAGGCGGCATCTTTGCTGAAATTACGCTGGAGGCTTACCGGCACATAGTGGTCGCCGTCGTGCCAGCCCACACCGGTGCCAATATACCAGTTCCGGTAATTATTATTTTTGTAGACCGCAACTCCGTATTCTTCATTAACTGCCGTCTGTCCGGCTTCCTGCTTCGTTTTATTGGCAGTTTGCGTCGCCAGCTTTTCGGCGTCGGTAAGTTTTTTTACACTGACTATGGTATTATCGGTTTTTTCCAATGCCTCCGGCGGCAGCGTCGGATCCTGGCGATTAATTTTTTCAGCCACCTGACTGGCTGCTTCCGACGGCGTAGCCGCCGTCACGGTAAAATTGGTTACCGGCTGAACCTGCCCCTGCTGGACTTTGGCGATAAACGAGGCCAGCATCGCCGCATTCTGCTTATTTAAATCCAGCATATTCTGCAGCACATTGGCATTCATCGCTTGCTGCTGGCTTAAGACGAGTGCTTTTTGTTTCTGTTCCTCTGCCTCCCGGACCCTTCCTTCCAGCGAATAGATATAAAACCCCAGAGCCAGGGCCACCACTACTCCGGCAATTGTCTTCCAATGCAGCTTAATAAACTCCATTACTTCACCCCAGCAACCGAACCAGTCCGGCTGTCACCACAATTCCCACACCGGCCCCCAGATAAAAAGCCCGTTTTGTCTGTTGATTGACGATAGCCTTCATCGCACTATCCAGTTGTTCCACTTCCTCCGCCTTGCCAAGAAACCAATTGCCAATCCGGACTAACCAATTTGTCATATTTATCCCTCCCCTATCAGTCTATGAATTTATGTTAACAAAGGTGTTTGCGGAGACCTAAAGAAAGACCCCGCCCGGAATGATCCGAAGCGGGGTTTCCTTCTTTAGATCAGCAATTGACGTACCCTGTGTACAGCGTATCCCACACACAGGCTGCCGCCATGGCTGCTCTAGCAAGTATAGGAAGGACCGTTGTCGTCACAGCAGCAGAACAACAGTAAAATAATAATGATGATAATGATAATCCAACTGCGGCCAAAGCCGTTTCCGTAGCCACATCCGCCAAAACCCATGTAAAATCAGCTCCTCTTCACATATTGTGGTATGTATATACCCTTATATCCTATGGTTTGCAGCGAAACGATGTTACAAGGGCGCGGTGGAAAATCCCGTCAATCACCGCTTGTTATAAGAGCCGGAATCCGACAAAAAAAAACTGCCGTTGCCGGCAGCCACTTACTTCCCGTTACTTTTTATCCCGCATACAGAATACCTTGCTTCCCTTCTCCCGGTGAAAATTGATGCAAAGACAGCACTTGCCATGCCTCTCGCAGGCAGTATTCGTACAGTTGCAGTTTTTTTCATTACAGTTAGCCATTGGCTCGCCTCCTTTATCTATAACAAAGAATATTCCATTCAGATAAAGAAAGTCCTATTACCGGGTGCTCCCTAATAGCCCAAATAACTTCGTAAAATAACAAACGAATTCTCCGGCAACCGGCAGTCTTCCTCAATCAGATAATTTACTTCCTCTGCCAGTTCAAGTTCGCCCAGATGAATTAACTTTTGCCGCAGATCCCGCAGCCTCTCCCTTTCCTGTGTTTGTAGATCACACAACAAGCTATAGCCCAATTCCAGCGAATTCATTTCCATATACCGGCGCAGTTCGATCATGCAATTTCTCGACTCGGCCATATAGCCTTCTATCCGTTCCATTTTCCTTTGGCACTTTTTTTCCCGAATATAATCACATACCCCTTTAATGATCTCAAACGCAAAAGAATACTCAAACAACTTATCTCGCCTCCACCTGCTGATACCAAAGCATATGCTTGGACCACCGGCTTTATGACAAGCCAAAAACCGGGCAACATCCGGACGACTGTTCTGCCGCCGCTGTTACCCGGTTCTTACGTGTACGGTTTACCGTATAAAATTCGTTATTTCTCTGGGCTCCTGCTCTGGCAGTGCAATGCCTGCCGCCTTGCCTGCCTGCAGGGAATACAACAGCCAAGCCATATTTTTACCCAAAAGCCGCATAGTCTGCATCCCCTCCAGATCCTGCTGGACCTCCTCCGGCGTATTGCCATGCACCATGTTCCAGTATTGCGAAGAAACAATCGGCATATGAGAAATGGTAAAATACTTGTTCAATTGCTCAAAGGCGGCGGTTGCGCCGCCGCGGCGACAGCTTACAATGGCAGCGCCGGGTTTATATCGGAATACGCTTTTTCCCGCAAAAAAAGCCCGATCCAACAAGGACGTAAGCTGTCCGGAGGCTGCGGCGTAATGAACCGGAGAACCAAAGACAAAACCATCCGCCTGCTTAGCCTTTTCAATAAGTTCATTGACCGGCCCATCGGGAAACACACATTTTCCCGCATCATCCCTGGAACACCCGCCGCAAGCCATGCAGCCACGGATTGGATTTACTCCCACATGAAGCAGCTCTGTTTCCACATTAGCGGCATCCAGCTCTTTCCTGACTTCGCTCAAAGCCGTGTATGTACAGCCCTGTGCTTTGGGACTTCCATTAACCAATAATACTTTCATCCTTACACCCTCCCTTATTCTGCCTATTCTTTTATTATATCAGCAAGGCCGTTTCGTTTTCTAATAATCTTAGGTAAAAAAATCACCTTCCACCAGGGAAGGTGCCGTTGTCAGTCCGTCTCGCCGGAAGTTGTTCCTGAAGCTGCCTGGTTTCCGTGTAAAGAGAAAGCAAGAAAAAGAACGATGATAATAAAAACCCAGCTGCCGCCGGGTGACCGCCACCTGCCCTGCCCGCTCATAGCCCGACCTCCTTCGCCGCCAATTAGCCCTTCTCTCCTTATCCTATGCGTCTGCCCCAGGCAGGGTACTGGCGACAAAGCCAATATTCGAGCCCTGGCCCCGCTTCCAGACGGTATTCAAAAGTACTGGATCACCATAGAGCATTTCAGTATACCGCCCGATTTTCGTCATAGAACGCAGGATTATCAAGGTTTTATAAAATAAACCGGCTTAAAAAAATCATACAAACTTCTTTTTATAAAAAAAACGACCAAAGAAGGCCTATCCCCTTTTCCACCCAATCCAGCCAGATTAGAATACCGGTCAACACCAGTAAATAGCCTGCTGTTCGCTGCACTAAGGGCAGTGATTCATACAGCCCCCGTACACGTAATGCATACTTTCTTAACACCGTAACCAGCAGAAAAAACGGCAGGGCAAAGCCCATGGCGTAGGCCAGCAACAAAGCTATCCCTGCGCCAACCGTAGCTGTTTGGCCAGCATACAATAAAATGGCTGTAAGAATCGGGCCAATACAAGGGGTCCAACCGGCAGTAAAGGCTATCCCCAACAGCAGGGCGCCAAACGGCCCCCGGAAAGGACGGGACAAAAACGGCCGGTACTCCCGTTCCAGCGAAGCAATCCGGATAATTCCCGACAGTTGAAGTCCCATCAGGATAATCACCAAGGCCCCTGCTTGTCGGATTTTTTCCTGATAATCAAAAAACCATTGTCCCAGTAATGATGCCGTTGCACCCATAAGGACAAAGACCAGGGAAAAACCAGTAAAAAAACAAAAAGCATTCACATATAACCGGCGAAAGTTTATCTTCTCTCCGTTAGCCGTTCCCGCCAGCATCGCTGAAAAGGCCGGCAGCAAAGGCAATACACAAGGGGATGCAAATGATAGCAGCCCGGCAAAAAAACTACTTAGCAAAGTAACCTGTTCCATACCTTCACCTACAGTCCCTTTATAACCGTTTCCAATTCGCTGAACGTAACCCCGCCACTCTTACGGTAGCGGATAATGCCCTGCGAATCAACCACTAGCGTGGTCGGAATGGCAGTCACCTTAAACAGCTTCGCGACCGTTCCATCCTTATCGAGTAGTACCGGCAGTTCATAGCCCTGCTGCCGTAAAAAATCACCGACTTGCTCCTTCGATTCCTGTAGATTAACCGCGTAAAACTGTACTTTGCCGTTATAGGATTGAGCGAAGCGAACCAACTCAGGAAGTTCGGCCCGGCAGGGCGGACACCAAGTGGCCCAAAAATTAATTACATAAAGCTGTCCGCCACCGCCAACCTCGACCGTCTTTCCCGCCAAACTGTCCAGTTTAAAGGCCGGAGCCACCTTGCCAATGGTTACTCCCGTTCCCGATTGCACTGCTTGTTGTTTGCCAGGAACAGCCTGCGGCTGATTAATGCTAAACAAGCCATAAGCGCCAAGCACCGCAACGATCATAACAACAATCCATTTCCATTTACGCAAGATAATCCCTCCTCGTGATATTTTCAAAGCCTTCGTCACTAATTCCCTATTCCCTGCAGACATTTTGTATGCAGTTAGAAACTCAAAAGCCTATTACACCAAATCGCTTAGGCAGCAGGATAAACAAACGTTAGCATAAAGAAAAAAATAAAAAGATGTATCAAAGAAAACGGAGTCTTTAATACACCTGAATTTTACCGTTGCCCGCCAGGGAACCGAACCGTGAACCTACTGATTATGAATCATACTATAAGCGTTTTTCATAGTTTGTAAACGGACGTTGCATTTGATATGCTTGGGTTAATAACCAGCTTACCAATCCAGACGTTGTAGATAGGTCAGGAATTTGCTATTTTCTTAACAGAATAGCAAACGCTTATTCGTGGCCGGCAGGAATAAGTATATTATTGCTCTTATTTATATCGTGTAATCAATACGTTCTCCCCTATGCTCGGGGTTTTTGTGAGCCGTATTGTGAAAATTATCTGCAGCATTTGCACTCGGTTGTGACTCAGCAGGTTCCTCAGTAAAAACCGTCTCCGGCAAATTCTTTCTCAGCTTTGAACGATAGCGCAAGCGGTTCTTTAGTTTTACCGGTCTGGTAGGCCTGATCCTTTTTACACTTTTAACTGGTTGAACCGGTAATATTTCCTCTTTCATAATTGCCTCCACCCCCAAGACTCATAGACAAAAATAGGGCCCGTTAATAAAGCCTACTCGTCCAATTTAATTATTTCATAAGAATACGACAAACATTCAACAAACCCTGCCGGTGCAGTAGAATAAACAACGAAGGTAATAAGTGACTGCAGCCTTGCAGCTTCCGCATTACAGGGCGGTACCCTGGCACTCTATGTTATTAGGTTTGAATAGTCTTGTCCCTATCCACGAAGAAATCTATTTTCACTTCAATCCCCGAAGAAAAAAGAGAGGCCCTTAAACGTTTGGATGGTAAGTTTAAATAATATCTTAATTTGTTATTTCTGTTATAGTCCCTTCAAACCGCACCTTGGCAGCGGATTGGGCAACGGTCAAAAAATAGGCTGCGTTCACATTTTATATTGCTTATTAATAAATCCATTTTATTAGCATGATCTCGAACAAAAGAGGAGTAGACTGTTCAACAACGGCCTACTCCTCTTTCATAACCTATAGCCAGGCTACTGATTTATCATAAACTGGATAGTCAACATGTGGTGGTTCGTAATTCTCCGCGGGATAGCCTAACGCACATCCGTCAAGAGCATAATCCCCACAAGATAAGCCTAGTAATTTACAGAATTCGGGGTCGCTATCCATCTGTATAGTTGCGCTTACAAGTTGAAAGCCAATACCGAGAGACGTCGCTTTCAGCCACATAGTGTGCAAGCAATAACTAATGGATTGAGCGGCGACGGGTGGGGTCCCTTTTCTTTCACCAACTACTATATAGTAAGGTGCATTACCTATGCCGGGAACACCTTGTTGAGCAACTCGTCTAAGATTTTGAACAAAAGGAGCTAAACCGATCTTTTTTTCCAGTTCGTCAGCAAATTGACGGAATCGGCTTTGTATAATACTTGCTGCTGTTACATTAGCTGTCGAAGAATTTGGAATAACTATTACCTTTCTGAAATCAGATTTGCCAGCAACTGCTAATGCTCCGAAAGGAGCAATTAAACCTGCTTGGATTACTGATTTAATGTCTTCTTTCCTTGGTGCATCAGGACTAAATGCTCTTACCGTGCGGCGGGCTTTCACAATATCGTCTAATGCTTTACTATGTTGTTCGTTGATGTTATCAAACATTTTACATTAGCTCCATTTCTTTTATCCGAAATTATGCCCCTGAAACAAGAAACAATACGCAATACGAACACAGCCAGAAAGTCAGGACCACCCGTAAAACGGGTGGCTTGATTACGCCCTATAAGGGCAAGGTACTAGCTGAGTCTCAAGACTCACTGAAAAAGTCCGCCAACCGCATAACCTTTTCAGTCAGCCCCTAAAGGGGCTCTTTTTATGACTTTTTCACGGGCTCACCCGTAAACGGGTCTGTCAATTCCTTCAAACTTAGCTGGTCGACAATTATATCTTCTTGTAACTGCTCTCGGATATATTTTGCTATTGCCTCTTTGTTTCGTCCCACCGTATCCACAAAATATCCTTTGCACCAAAAATGCCTGTTTCCATACTTATATTTTAAATT
>NZ_FQZD01000064.1 GCF_900141835.1 Propionispora hippei DSM 15287
CAAATTCAGTGGTTTCATACGGACCGCGGCAGTGAGTTTAAAAACGAAAAAATGAACGAGCTGCTGGAAACTTTTGAAATTGGCCGCTCTCTCAGCATGAAAGGCTGTCCCTATGACAATGCCGTGGCTGAAGCCACCTATAAAATTATGAAAACCGAGTTTATCCACCAGATGAGCTTCCACAGCCTTTATCATCTGAAGTTGGAGCTATATGATTATGTCAATTGGTTTAATAAGCATCGGCTTCATGGCACTTTGGGATATCTAACGCCTATTCAGTTTCGCCAAAAGGCCCTTAAAAAAGTTGTCTGATTTACTGTTGACAATCCAGGTTTGCGTCATAACAGTGTAGGAACGCTGTCGCTGATTTACGTATGTTAAGTATGACTCTTAGCAGGGGTGGTAGTGCGTAGCAGCGTCTTTTAATATGCCTCTATAGAGTCGTTTTACTTATTTGTCACAGACAGTTCAATGGAGCCGTTCCTGGTAGCCCTTACGGAAAGAGGCGGTCCGTAGGATGTAAGAAGCGGCAGCTTCCGTTAAGAAATCCGCCTGTGCCCTTTGGGTATTTGTTTGAGCGAAGCGAGTTTCGGATTTTAGGAAGGTGCCACTTCTTGCAAGTCTTTTGAAGTGTAGGCTTGGATTTTCCCCCTTTTTTGTATCATGACAAAAAGGGGGGGATTAAGTAATAGGAGATAGTTTATCTCCTAAAAGTGAGGCGGAAGGCGTATCTGAAAAAAGGAACCTTAAAATTCCCAATAAATAAAGGCCGTATAAAATACGGCCTTTGCATTTATGCCAATAAGGAAATTAAGCTTTACCGTTGCAACCAAGAACATGGACCAGTTTGTGTTTAACCAATTCTTTTATGTAAGCTCTGGCAGGAGTTAAGTATTGTCTCGGGTCAAAGTGGTCAGGATGAGCGGTGAAATGTTCTCTGATACCAGCGGTTAAAGCAAGACGCAGGTCGGAGTCAATGTTGATTTTGCAAACAGCCATTTTAGCTGCTTCACGTAACATGTCTTCCGGAATACCGATAGCATCAGCCAAGTTACCGCCGTTTTTATTGATGATTTCAACATATTTCGGAATAACGGAAGAAGCTCCATGCAGAACGATCGGGAAGTTAGGAAGTCTTTCTTCGATTTCTTTCAAAATGTCAAAACGCAGTTGAGGCTTTTGACCAGGTTTGAATTTGAAGGCGCCATGACTTGTACCAATAGCGATAGCCAAGGAGTCAACTCCTGTGCTTTTTACAAATTCTTCAACCTGTTCAGGTTGGGTATAGGAAGCATTTTCAGCGGAAACGTTTACATCATCTTCGATACCGGCAAGTTGTCCTAATTCGCCTTCAACAACAACGCCTTTGCTGTGTGCATAGTCAACTACACGTTTGGTCAATTCGATATTGTCTTTGAAGCTGTGGTGTGAACCATCAATCATAACGGAAGTGAATCCGCCATCAATACAGGACTTGCAAATCTCAAAATCAGCACCATGATCTAGATGAAGGGCTATAGGAAGATCAGTATCTTCAAGAGCTGCTTGTACTAAATGAGTTAAATACGCATGCTTTGCATATTTTCTTGCACCAGCGGAAACTTGCAAAATAAGGGGTGCATTTTCTTCTTTGGCTGCTTCTGTGATTCCTTGAACGATTTCCATGTTGTTTACATTGAAAGCGCCAATTGCATAACCACCTTCATAAGCCTTTTTGAACATTTCTTTAGTTGTAACTAATGGCATTGTGGAGTCCCTCCTAAGTAATTATAAATAGTATGCACTCTTGCTATTATACCATAATTCATGGAAAAAAAATATATATCCGAGGAAAAATGGATTTATGTGCAAAATAAAGCAATGATTATTCAACCGGTTGGTCTAGAAATTGCATAAGGTTATACATGTCTTCTGGAAGAGGTGCTGTCAGATCGAGTAGTTGTTCCGTAACCGGGTGTTTGAATGTCATCCGGTAAGAATGTAAGGCGTGGCGCTGAATAAGGGCTGTAGAGCCTCCGTATAAGTCATCACCCCAAAGTGGATGCCCCATTGAAGAGAGATGAACACGGATCTGATGAGTGCGCCCGGTGAATAACTGCAACTCCAATAAGCAACCTCGTGAAAAGGAGTGTAAAACTTTATAAGCCGTAATAGCAGCTTGTCCCTCCGGATCAATGGTGCGCTGAATAATGCTGTCTTTTGAACGCCCAATTGGGGCGTCAATAATTCCCTGCTGTTGCTTCATGTTACCTGAAGCCAGTGCCCAATAAATTCTTTGAATACTTTTTAAATTTGATGAAGACAGTATGTGTTGAATATGGGGAAACTTGGCGATAAGGATTAACCCGGAAGTGTTGCGGTCAAGGCGATGAACCGGATGAAATGAGCAAGCTATATTTTGCTGCTGGTAGTAGGCGAGGACGCCGTTGGCCAGTGAAAGAGTATGTTCCTGTGTCGTTGGATGAACCAATAGTCCCGGCGGCTTATTGATAACAAGCAGATAGTTATCTTCGTAAATGATTGAGAGTGGCATAGCCACAGGCAGAAGAGTTGATTCTTGCTGCCAGGTTAGTCTCACAACGTCACCGGATTGCACATTGACTGGTAGTGTTACTGGCAGCCCATTGAGAGAGACGGTACCAGTATGTTTTATTTTCCGCCATAGTGATAAGGATATGCCTGCGTGGCGACGTAGAAAATCTTTTAGCAGTAGATTGTGAAAAGTTCCGGGGACAATGATTTCCAGCATGATTTCTCCTTTTTACTCATAGTATATGCAATAGAGCAGAGACAATTAAGAATAAGTCCCTGCTCTATCCGCTGCTGTACCTTATTATATCAGGCTTTGAACCATGGATACAAGATTCGCCATATGTTCGCGTTCCATGATGAGTGAGTTTTTTAGATGTTCCGTCATAGGTTCACCGTGTAATCCTAAAACATGCCATATTCTGCGATGACGTCTGGAGAGAGCCAGCAAAAGAAGCAGTAAAAGAGTATAATTAGGATTGAATTCTCGTGCGGAAAGGTCTTCTTCTTCTTCGGAAAGTTCCATTCCTCGTTCTTGAAATACAAGAGTAATTGTTTCATCATGCTTGGATATCATGTGAATTACATCCAGATAGTAATGCCAATGGTCTAGCATTATCTGGTCTAAATTATCTCGAATAGTGTCCCTTGCCTGCATTGCTGCTTCTAAAGCTGTTTTCATAAGATCAAGCTGTTCGATTGCCTCTTCATGCAGCATACGCATATGGTCTATATCCAACGACATAGGTCTGCGACTGCTGAATTTTCTCAACCTGGATCAATCCTCCTTGCAGTTGGATAAGTGTTTGTAAGATATGTGGTGGAGAGTCTTTGCGTTAGCGATGGCCTTTAAAAGGGGCAATGAACCGCAGCATTCTGATAGGAATATGCATAGAGATTGATTTGCGGTGGAAGCAAGTATTTACGATAATAAAATCACAACCTACATAACATAAGGTACCACAAAAAGATTCGCGTCCACAAAATCTTGCGTCAACCGAGAATAAAACTTCATCGCCGAGTAAGCACATTAAACGATCTTTAAAGTGTGCGTCTGGAAACGATAGAACCTTTCCTGGCATAGAGTCGTACATCCCCGAGTCCATGGGATCGCAACATGGTTCCATTTTTTCTTCATCATGGTACCAATGTGGATATTTACAGTCCATAAAAATCGTGAGCCTCCTTTATTCATATTATCAACCGATAGAATTCTTTGATATCTACCTGCTATATAGTATGAAATGACGAAACATAATGCTACTGGAGGTAAAGTTTTAAAAGCCAAATATCCGGAAAAGCAGAATTGGAGCGTTCTTTTTAATTTCTTATGGCAGGTCTTATGATAGAGTATGCAGGAGAAGTCGATTTTGTCTCGAATTGATAAACCAGTTACGCATTATATTATCTGCAGGAGGGAAACATGGAGTTCTTTAAGAACACCAGCACCATATTGTACGGATTTCTGGTTTGGCTGGTAATAGCACCGCGTTTCAATAGTCCCAAATACGGAGAATCGTTTTTGGCGTATATGACAGCATTATTATTTTGCCTTATCGCCAGTTCCGAGATTATGATGATTAAGCCGGTTGCTTTTTTCTTTACAATAGGCGGCTCAATCGCTTTTTGTTATGTAGTAGCACGTATGGCGATCAAATTTAGTATAAAAAGGTAGGAGGAATAACTACTATGGCCAAGGATTGTTCGTTTGATATTGTTTCGGATGTGGACATGCAGGAAGTGGATAATGCAGTTAATCAGACAGCGAAGGAAATATCACAGCGTTTTGATTTTCGCGGCAGTAAGTCATCCATCGCGCTGGAGGCCGAAGAAATTAAAATAATTGGCGATGACGATTATAAATTACAAAGTGTAATCGACATTTTACAGACCAAAATCGTTAAACGGGGGATATCGCTAAAAGCGCTTGATTATGGCAAAGTGGAGCCGGCATCGCATGGTACGGTACGTCAGGTCATTAAGATTAAAAAAGGGATCGACAAGGAGACCGCCAAACTGGTTGTAGCTGCTATTAAGGAAAGCAAACTTAAAGTTCAGCCGCAGATTATGGATGATCAAGTCCGCGTATCAGGGAAAAATAAAGATGATTTGCAAAACACCATGGCTAAGTTAAAGCAAATGGATTTTAAGGTAGATTTACAGTTTGTCAATTTCAGATCATAAGAAGACTTACCGATAAGTTTTATCTATAGCATGTTTGCTGATGCGGTGGTTAGGCAGGGCGTGTAAAAACATAAATACATGAGTATCTGGTTATGATAAAGAGCAAGGGTCTACACGCTGATATCTCGTGCAGACCCTTGCTCTTTATCTTTGCCTTTTATAGATTACTGTTGATCATTAGTCAGACCAATGACATCAAGTACCTTGAATGCCAGGCTGAAAATAATGGAAACGATTGTGGCCAGTGCCATACCTTTCAAGGTCACTGTGCCGAAAGTAATACTGGCGCCGCTGACACCGATGATTAATACGATAGAGGTAAGAATCAAGTTGCGGGAACGGCTGTAATCTACTTTGGATTCTACCAGCATGCGAATGCCGGATGCTGCAATGACACCGAACAGCAGCAGAGATACGCCACCCATTACGGCTGTGGGAATACTTTGAATTGCAGCGGCTAATTTCCCAACGAAGGATAGAACAATGGCGAGAACCGCTGCACCTCCAATAACCCAAACACTGTATACCTTAGTAATGGCCATAACACCGATGTTTTCGCCATAGGTTGTGTTCGGTGTAGAACCAAAGAAGCCGGATAACAGTGTCGATAGGCCATTGCCCAGCAGTGACCGGTGAAGGCCAGGATCTTTGGTCAGATCACGGCCAACAATATTTCCTGTTACGACTAGGTGGCCAATGTGTTCAGCAATGACTACAAGGGCAGCAGGGATAATAACCGCAATGGCACTGAAATTAAATTCAGGGGCATAAAACTGGGGAATGGCAAACCAGGGAGCTTTTTCAATACCGCTTAAATCGACAAGCCCTGTGAAGGCGGCCAGAATATAACCGCTTAAAACGCCGATCAAAATGGGAATAATAGACATAAAACCTCGAAAGAGGATGGAACCGAATACGGTCACTAACAGAGTGAAGATGGAGACAGTAACGACACTGAGGTCCAGCTTTTCCGCTGTAAGGCCAGCCATACCAGCAGCTACGGGAGCAAGCTCCAGACCAATTACGGCTACAATGGCGCCCATGGCGGCAGGGGGAAACACGACGTCAATCCACTTAGTGCCTGTGGCGCTGATGCTTAATGCCACCACGGAGAAAATAACGCCTGCGATGATGAATCCGCCTAAAGCAGCCGAATAACCATATTGCGGGATAACTGCTAAAACCGGTGAGATGAAGGCAAAACTGGAGCCAAGGTAAGCAGGGATTTTCCCTTTGCAGATCATTAAGTACAACAGGGTACCAATGCCGTTAAACAATAAAATAGTGGCAGGATTAACTTTAAAGAGAATCGGTACAAGTACGGTAGCGCCAAACATGGCAAATAAATGCTGTAAACTTAAAGGAAAGGTTTGTAATAAAGGTAATCTTTCTTCAATTTGGATAACGCGATTTGTCATAAAATAACCTCCCAAATCCTTTGGTACACATAAAAAGCCTCTTACCGGAGTAAGAGGCATGGATATATCACAGTTGTATTGTTTACTGTGGTGTACCTTCTTAGTCTCTCCGGACTAAATTAAAGGAATATACTATATTTTATAAAGAATGTATCATACTTTACTTTGCTTGTCTACTTTTTTCTGTAAAAATAGACTGGGCAATTACCATATTTTTCGTTACAATATAATAAAAAAGAATAGTTATCATTATATTTTTGAGGATTTATGCCGCATTGCGTAAAGGAGAGAAGACAATGGCTAATCATATAAATGGAACAGGATATAATACGGCCTTACGTGAGCTTGGAGGAGAGAAGGAGACGGTTTTTAGTGAGCAGCATCGCTTTCGGTACGTTGATCAGGAAGAACGCTGGCGGCAGGAATACAGACAGCATCAAGCAGTTGAAAACCAATTGGCGGCGGTAAAGAAGTTGACGTATGATCCTGTTGATTATGCTTCTTTGGTGATCCGTACCCCTTGGAAGGATCAGCCGTTTACGGATTTTTCTTATCTGGTTGCGGATGCCCAGGATCAGGTGGAGAAAAGTTATTTTTTCCGGGTGATAAAAAGAATTGCCATCATTGTCGCTTTATTTGTAGTACTGGTTATTGGTGCCAATGCGATTGTTTTGTGGATTACAGGCGTTTTAGGCGCCGCTGTAGCCGCTTCGTTATATTTTATTGTCAATGATAAACGCAGTGCTTTGGAAAAAGCGACGGCGGAGGCTCAATTCGAAGTAGAACGGCTGGAAAACGAAGAAAAGAAGATGAACGAGCAGGCAAAATTGGTACATGAGCAAAGTGAGGATGCCCGGGTATCAGAAATAGAAAAATTGTTGGACGGTGATCTTTCGGCAGTTATCTTAAGGTTGGATAATGTATTGCCGAAGATAGGGTTTCCCTTTCCTATAGATATTGATATCGAATTCTATAATAATATACCTCTGGCGAGAGTCTGGCTGCCTAATCGAGATGTTATTCCGCGCAATATTTGCGAACTATTGCCTTCCGGGCGGTTAAAATATACGGAAAAGGAATTACGGGATATTAATAAACAGTATTTGGAATTGTGTACGGCAATTCTTATCCAGATTATGTTAGTCATTTATGCACATATTCCTTCGTTTGACCGGGGATATATATATGGGGTATCGAAAGAAGAATTGCAAAACAATTGTTTGATAAATATAACTTTAGAACGGGAAAGTTTGACGGCCGCTTGTCAAGCGGCCAATGTGCTGGCTGCTGCCCAGGCGCTGGATACGCAATTTGAGTGCGACACCAATTTAAAATTATCCCCTATTGAAGCCGTTCGTCCGGCTGAGTGGGTCGATGTTGAACGGAAGGATATTCGTGGGATAAACATTAAAATTTTTAAATAATGATAATTACTAATTAATAAATATTCCGAAAAGAAGGATTTTTGGTTATTTGAGCGGAATATAAATTACTTGTGTCACATACATAATTTCAGCGAAGATAAGGGGGATTATAATGAAAATTGCCGAGGTTATTCAAACTGCCGATTGGAAAGCTGAAAAACACGTACCGGTGATTAACGCGCCGGCACAGGTAAAAGCGGGAGAAAAATTCAGCGTAAAGGTCTGTGTTGGCCAGGAAATTGCTCATCCGAATACAACTGAACATCACATTCGTTGGATTAAATTGTACTTTAAGCCCACTAACGGAAAATTTGTATATGAAGTTGCGTCCTTTGAGTTCAACGCCCATGGTGAGTCAACAGAAGGTGCCAATAAAGGACCTGTTTACACAGAAACTGACTCACAGGCTTCTGTAAAATTGACGGCTTCCGGAACGTTTATTGCAACGGCATACTGTAATATCCATGGATTATGGGAAAGTTCACAGGAAATAACAGTCGAATAAGTAAAAAAACAGCGCTTTGATTTTCCAAGCGCTGTTTTTTTACTTATTTTTTATGCAAAAATGTCCATTCTTAAGAGGATTTTGTTTTTCTAGAGAGAATATAAGATTTCATGCTTATTTTAGCAGAGAGTGGGTATGGTAACTGTCAGGAGTATGCTGGCGGTTTGGTAAAGAAAAAGGGGGATAGGAATGGCATTAATTGTAAAGAAATTCGGTGGAAGCTCGGTAGCTACCCCGGAAAAAATATTGGCGGTGGCTCGAAGAGTGCTAACCGAGAAGAGTCTGGAAGACAAGGTGGTTGTGGTGGTATCGGCGATGGGGGATACTACGGATGATTTAATTTCTTTAGCGAATGCGGTTATGGATCCGGTTTATAATAATAGCCGGGAGATGGACATGCTACTGGCAACGGGTGAGCAGATTTCTATTGCTTTATTATCCATGGCTTTTGCGCGGCTGGGTCAGCCAGCCATATCGCTTACCGGAATGCAGGCAGGTGTTCAATCCAATACCGCGTATGGTAAAGGGAGAATTTTGGATATTACGCCTGAACGGGTACTGGCTGAGCTTGATAAGGGTAAAATCGTTGTAGTAGCAGGTTTTCAGGGCGTTACGCCGGATGGAGATATCATCACCCTAGGGCGGGGCGGTTCAGATACTTCGGCCGTGGCGTTGGCGGGAGCACTGCGGGCCGATGCCTGTGAAATATTTACCGATGTTGATGGAATCTATTCTGCCGATCCGAGAGTAGTACCTACGGCCAGAAAAATGAAAGAGATCACCTATAATGAGATGTTGGAAATGGCTCGCCTCGGAGCCGGTGTTATGCAGCCCAGATCGGTTGAGATGGGAAAATTTTACGGTGTTCCTATTCATGTCCGTTCGACATTTACACAAAATGAGGGAACTTTTATTAGGGAGGAATATACAGTGGAAGAAAAAGAATTTATTATTCGCGGCGTAACTCATGATACAAATGTAGCTAAAATTGCTGTATTGGGTGTGCCTGATCGTCCGGGTATTGCATATAAACTTTTTTCTGCCTTGGCAGAGGCCAATATAGACGTTGATATGATTGTACAGAGTGTGCGCAGTACCCAGAAAAATATTATTGATATGGTGTTTACTATTGCGCAGCCTGATATTGTACAAGCCAAGCAAATTGTGGAAAAGATTGGTGAAGAATTGGGAACTATGGGCGTTCAAGTGGAAGAAAATGTGGCCAAAGTTTCTGTAGTTGGCGCCGGTATGCTGGGAAATCCAGGGATTGCCGCTAATATGTTCGGGGCGCTGGCCGATGCGGAAATAAATATTGAAGTTATCAGTACTTCAGAAATCAGCATATCCTGTGTGATAAAGGCCGAACAGGTAAATGAGGCTGTTCAGGCGATCCATGCCCGCTTTTTTAGTGCGTCATAAGAACGGGATGAAACGAAATTAGCTGCTAATATTTTCAACGCATAGGTCTGTTTTCTCTGTGGCATTCTATCATTAGAACCTTAGGTTACAATATAAAATATGAAATGGAGGTTTTGCGTAATGTCAAGGAGTAAAAAACCTGTGAACCCGGCGGCGCAAAAGGCTCTCGATCAGCTTAAGGAAGAAACGGCAGCAGAAATTGGCTTGAAGGACTATAAGAACACCTATAAAGGTGCTCTGACCTCAGCCGACAACGGCAGAGTCGGCGGTCACATGGTCCGCAAAATGATTCAGGCCCAAGAAAACAGTTTTAGCAATAGTAAGTAAGTAACAGGCCATTTGGCCTGTTTTTTTATGTGCTCCAATGGTAATGAGTATAAATATGTATAATATCGTTAATTTGTCTAGGCGTGGCAGGATTTTATATAGATAATTTAGAAAC
The DNA here is from genome assembly GCF_900141835.1 of Propionispora hippei DSM 15287. Lineage (NCBI taxonomy): Bacteria > Bacillati > Bacillota > Negativicutes > Selenomonadales > Sporomusaceae > Propionispora > Propionispora hippei. The sequence continues at coordinate 9,922 of NZ_FQZD01000064.1, forward strand.
TAATACAGACACGATTTTACATTATTATCTATAGGTAGTGTCTTTGTGTTCCGGAAATAATAATCCTATGCGAAGTAAGAAGGAGGTAGCAGCATGGGATATCGAAAGAAAAACTGGATTGATGATACAAGTTTTGAGTTTCCCAGGACTGGTTTTTGGATTATTCATGTGGCAGGGTCACTACTGCTTTTTCTTATGGGAATGCGCTTTGCTGTCCGCCGGGCGCCACTCCCTGTCATGCTGTTTCGCTTATTAAAAACATTAAGGTAATAAAGGCTTCCTGTCGTGGTGAACAGAAGTTCACCATTTTTCTTAATATAACAACAAACCAATTATTTCTATATTAGACAGATCACGTTTCATAAGTGCAAATTATATATTGCTCTATGCATATACTGAGTATTATTACTCTGGAGGTTATCTATGAAGAGTTCAAATGTAAAAATTCAATTTACTAACGGAGAAGTCGGCGAATATGATAAAGGCAGCTCTTTGTTAGACATTGCCCGTGAACGGGCAGCCCTATACACATCTCCGATTGTTGCTGCCAAGGTGAATAATGAAATAAAGGATTTGCAATCACGGGTTGACTCAGATTGTTCTATTGATTTTCTCGATTTGCAAACGGAAACTGGAATCAAAGTGTATGAGCGCAGTTTGACTTTTGTTATGATTGCCGCAGCTAAGGAGCTTTTTCCCAATGCGACATTAACAGTTGAACATTCCTTAAGCAAGGGATTATACTGTGAGCTGTATTTAGGCAGAAAGACGGAGCGGGCAGATATTGCTAAGTTAGAAGGAAGAATGCGCGAAATAGTGGCGGAAGACAGGCCGATTGTTCGCAAGACGATGCCGAGAGAAGAGGCAATTCGATTGTTGGAAGCAGATGGCCAGGTGGAGCATGTGCGTTTATTAAAGCAGGTGAAACGGGAAAATGTCAGTGTTTATTATTGCGGGCAGGTATTTGACTATTTCTATGGGACAATGACGCCAAGCACCGGTTGTTTGCAGGTGTTTGAATTGACTTTTTATGAACCGGGATTAATTTTGCGTTTTCCGGAAAAAGAACGCCCCGATGCATTGCCAGATTTCATTGATCAGCCTAAATTAGCTCAGATTTTTTTAGAAGCAGAGCGGTGGGGCAATATTCTGGGGTGTGGCTATGTGGCTGCGCTTAACGATTTTATTACAACAAATAAAATAGGGGATATTATCCGGGTTGCCGAAGCGTTGCACGAGAAAAAACTGGCCCAGATTGCCGATTTTATTGCCGGTCATAGTGATCAAGTCCGAGTAATACTAATTGCCGGACCTTCTTCTTCCGGTAAAACTACTTTTGCCCGTCGTCTTGGTATTCAATTACGGGTGAATGATATCCGACCGGTTCCAATATCACTTGATGATTATTTTGTTGATCGCGAGCACACGCCACGTGATGAGAATGGTGACTATGATTTCGAGGCGCTGGAGGCTATTGATTTAGAATTATTTAACCGGCATTTGATCCAGTTGTTACGTGGTGAGGAAGTGGACTTGCCGACATTCAATTTTCTAACAGGAAAAAGAGAGTATCAAGGGAATAAAATCAGGCTTGATAATGATCAACCTCTGATCATAGAGGGAATTCACGGATTAAATGAAAGACTTACCGCAGCTATTCCGCGTGAACAAAAAATAAAGATATATATTAGTGCTCTTACCCAGTTGTCGATTGATACTCACAACCGTATTCCCACAACGGATACCCGGCTGATCCGGAGAATTGTCCGCGATAGTCAGTTTAGATCCCATGATGCCCTGGGAACGCTGCGGATGTGGCTGTCTGTGAGGAGAGGAGAGGAAAAGAATATTTTTCCCTACCAGGAAGATGCGGATATCATGTTTAATTCTGCCTTGTTGTATGAATTAGCCGTATTGAAAAAATATGCCGAACCTCTGCTGGAAAGAGTCACTTTAAATGATGATGTATATCCGGAGGCAAAACGGTTGCTCAAGTTTCTTTCTTATTTCAGTAATCTGGAGACAGATGAAATACCACACAATTCCATCATCCGGGAATTTATCGGAAATTCCTGCTTTTATTAAATAAAACGAAAGCCCCTCGATCCTGTCAGGACTGAACCGCCCCAGGAAGGATAGACACAAAAGAGAAAAGCCAGTCGTAGAATATCTTTGTATTAAGCCGACTGACGCCGTTTTTCGGATGGCGTCAGTCGGTATTTCATTTGGAAACGCTCGAAATTGTAAAAATGGATGTAGTCGTCAATCAGTTCCTGCGCCTGTGTTAAGGTTTGGATCTTCTGGCGGTGAATACACTCTGCTTTGAGAATAGAAAAGAAGTTTTCAGCCATAGCATTATCGTAAGGATTTCCTCGTCTTGACATAGAGGGCATAATGCCATATTCTTTAGTCAGGTTGAAATATGCTTGTGAGGTGTATTGAAACCCCTGGTCGCTGTGGAGG
>NZ_FQZD01000065.1 GCF_900141835.1 Propionispora hippei DSM 15287
GTTAGCTTCTAAAATTTCCACACCTTTGTACTCACACAGCTTCCTTAAGATCACTCCTATATCCGCTTTTATTTTTCCATATATCACCTGTCTACGATATTTTGGTGCAAATACTATATGATATTTGCACCGCCATTTACTATGTGCTAAACTCTTAGTATCATCCATTGGATGCGCCTCCTTTGTTTAGAGTTATGCGGTCGGCAAACCTGCATTTATTCTAACAAAAGAGGCTGTTTTTTTCGACGTATAGCTATAAGCTTTTTGGAACCACATGCATAGCATGTGGTATTCGCTTACGCAATAAAAAAGGGAGACCTGACCGGTCTCCCTTACATTAATCTACTCTTCTTAATAGTTTTTTCCGGCTCCGGCGAGCTTCCCTCATAAAATTACGTGTTGTGGCTACTACGTCTTCGGCTTTATAGTCTGCCAAGGGCTTCCTGACCGGCCGGTCTACCATAGGCTTAATAAACAGCCCTAAAGCAGTACCAACCATACCTCCCCAGAATAAACCCTGCCAAAAATTGCTGCGCATTATGTCACTCCTTCCTGGTTTAAGATTACGGGCTGCTCCAATACATAATCATCCGCTAAAAGCAGAGAGCCGTCAGCCTGTACATCAAATACTTTGATACCATTATCTTTTACCGTGAACTCCACACAACAATCCCAGCAAAAATACTGCCCTGTTCCAACTTTACCAATTGATCTTTGCCCGCATACAGGACAATGATTCATCATAGCTGCACCTCACCTAGCTTGCGTACTTCGCTCTGTACAAGATCACTCATGCTTTCAGGAACAATAAGACGGTCTTGACCTATTACTTGTACTTGAGGTATCGGCATAACCATGCGCCCATATAGCAAGTCGGTTATGATTCCATCAGATAATAAGTACGCTTTTAATTCACCTGTTGACTGATCAAAACAGATATCTGTAAGTACGCCAAGCTGCAAACCGGTTTCAGTAAAGATTTGTTTTGTACATAGACTGGTCAAATAACAATTATCTGAGCTTGCTACACTAAATTCCTCCAGCACAGCCTTGTTGCGTATCATGACAGCATCGCGCCCCATGTTATATATGCTGGCAAAGGAAATATAGGCGCTATCATTTAACCAACCCGTTTGGCTGACTAAAATCCCGCAAACAGTTACTTTTTCCAAATTCAAAACAATATCCTTGACTTCCCCAACCTGCAAGCCTGTTTCTATTTCCATCACCGGCAGGCCGATTAACGAATACAGTGCTTTCATGCCCGGCCTCCTGAACAGATTATACTGTTAATATAACCAATCCGACTTGCTTTTATAAGTATTTTAGGCTTTATTTTTGTCAACGGACTCTAAAATAATCCCTCCACCAATAACAATATCGCCATCATAAAAAACAACCGATTGCCCCGGTGTAATGGCCCTCTGCTTTTCAGCAAACTGCACATAAACTCTCCCGTTAGGCAAAGGAGACACTATTGCGCCAGCTTCCCGCGTCCCATAACGAATCTTTGCAGTTACTTCCAAGGGAGCCTGTAGATCGTCCATAGTAATAAAATTGAGATCCCCGGCAATCAAGGAACTGCCAAAGACATCCTGGTCTGAACCAACAACAACCTCATTGCGTTTTGTGTCAAGGGCAACAACGTACAGCGGTTTTCCAACCGCCAACCCCAACCCTTTTCTTTGTCCGACGGTATAGAGCGGCAAGCCTTTATGCCTTCCCACCACCCGTCCTTCCACATCCACAATGTTTCCCGGTTTTAAAGCCTGGGGAACTTTCTCCTCGAGGTATCCTTTATAATCATCATCCGGAATAAAGCAAATTTCCTGACTATCCGGCTTATTGGCAACAGCCAGACCAATTTCTTTGGCCATTTCCCTGGTTTGAACTTTAGTATATTCACCAAGCGGCATAAGAAAATGCTTCAAGGTATTCTGATTTAAATGATATAATGCATAGGATTGATCTTTTGTAGTATCAAGTCCCTTGCGAAGCAAGTACCTTTGATTAGCTGTATCATACTGAATCCGGGCATAGTGACCGGTTGCCACATATTCAGCCCCTAAGCCTTTGGCCTTGTTTAACAGCCCTTCAAATTTTACAAAACGGTTACAGGCTATGCATGGATTGGGCGTCTTTCCAACGCTGTATTCTTTGATAAAATAATCAATAACCGTATCTTCAAACAATTGCCGAAAATTAAGTACATAGTAGGGAATACCAATTTTCTCAGCCACACGCCTTGCATCGTCAACGGCAGTTAAAGAACAGCATCCCCGGCCATCCGCATCATCCACGGGAGCATCCTTGTCCCAAATTTGCATAGTTACGCCAATTACATCGTAGCCTTGACGAACAAGAAGGGCGGCAGTCAAAGAACTGTCCACCCCTCCACTCATGGCTACAACCACTCTGGTTTTAGCACACATGAATTAATCACTTTCCTTTTTTCTGCATATAGTCTTTAATTGCTTCATGTAAAGCATCGGCAGCTAAATTAGAACAGTGCATTTTTGCAGGTGGTAGCCCGTCTAACGCTTCCGCTACCGCTTCATTAGAAATCTTCAACGCTTCATCTAAGGTTTTTCCCTTAACCAATTCAGTCACCATGCTGCTAGTCGCGATTGCTGCACCACAGCCGAAGGTCTTAAATTTAACGTCTTTAATGATATCGTCCTCAACATCAAGATATATCCTCATAATATCACCGCATTTAGCATTGCCAACCTCACCAATTCCACTGGCGTTTTTTATTTCACCAACATTGCGGGGATTTGTAAAATGATCCATTACTTTATCCGTATACATAATAATCTCCTCTCAAAAAATTAATGCCCGCCACAGGAGCTGCAAGGATTGGATTCAATTGTTGAACTGCCGGCTCCCAAGGGAGACATGCTCCGTAGCCGGGCAACAATCTCTGGCAGCACTTCCAGACAGTAATCTATTTCCTCCTCCGTATTTCCCCGACCAAGTGATAAGCGCAAAGAGCCATGAGCCACTTCATGGGTTAGTCCCATAGATAATAAGACGTGAGACGGATCCAGTGATCCGGATGTGCAGGCAGAACCACTGGAAGCAGCGATACCTTTAAGATCCAGATTTAAAAGCAGTGATTCACCTTCAACATAGAGAAAGCTAAAATTCACATTGCCCGGCATGCGAAGTTCCGGATGCCCATTCAACTTTATGTCGGGTATTTTTTCTGTAATACCTTTGATTAATTTATTTTTTAAAGTTCTGACATGGGCAATTTCTTTCTCCATATTCAGTTTGGCAATCTCAGCCGCTTTGCCCAACCCAACTATTCCAGGCACATTTTCCGTGCCAGCTCGCATGGTACGTTCTTGCGCACCACCCTGTTGAAAAGAAGTTATTTTTACGCCGCGACGAATATAAAGCGCCCCCACTCCTTTGGGTCCGTAGAATTTATGCCCAGCCAGAGTAAGCAAATCAATATTGTATTCATTTACATCAATCGGATAATGGCCTACTGCTTGTACAGCATCGGTGTGGAAATAGATGCCTTTCTCTTTGGCAATTTTGCCAATCTCTTTTATTGGCTGAATAGTGCCCACTTCATTATTAGCAAACATAACACTAATTAGAATCGTTTGATCGGTTATCGCCTTTTTTACATCCTCCACATTAACCCGGGCATTTTCGTCCACCGGTAAATAGGTAACGCTAAAGCCCTGCTTTTCAAGGTATTCACAGGTATGTAAAATAGCATGATGTTCGATGGAAGAAGTAATAATATGGTTCCCTTTTTTACGATTAGCAGCAGCAATCCCTTTTAAAGCCCAGTTGTCTGCCTCAGTGCCACCACTGGTAAAAAATATTTCTTTTGCCTGCGCCCCAATCAACGCAGCCACTTTATCTCTTGCTTCTTCGACTGATTTGCGAACTTCCCTTCCAAAGGAATGTATGCTGGAAGGATTGCCAAATTTATCCGTCATATATTCCAAGATCAGCTTAGCTACCTCACTATCCACTGGTGTGGTTGCCGAATGATCAAAGTAAACTCTTTTCACCAACGTCATCTCCTTCTACTTTTGCTTCATGGCATAGGTCTGTGAGAGAAATGGAGTCCAATACGTCATTTATGCTGTCACGAACCTTGGCCCACACTCCCCATGTAACACAATGACTGGCACGGTCACAATATTGATTATTGTCCTTATTATCAGTTAAAACACAATCTACCGGCGCTATCGGACCTTCCATTATGCGGATAACATCTCCTACAGAAATGGTATCAGGATGCTGAGCAAGGGTATAGCCGCCTTGAGCACCACGAATACTCTGCACATAGCCTGCCTTACGCAGTGTGCCCATAAGTTGCTCTAAATAATGCTCAGAAATTTTTTGGCGTTCGGCCACACTTTTCAACGATATGGGCCCTTGCCCATAATGCAAAGCCAGATCATACATGGCAGCAACGCCATAACGTCCTTTTGTCGATAACTTCACAAGTAACCTCTCCTGCTTTTCCGAGTAATATGATAGGTTTTATCTGAAATAAATATACCAAAAAACCTCATAGTTGTCAAAAATCAAATTACAATCCTAAATGTTATTTTGGTTTTAAACTAAAATATTATGCTCACTGCTTACAACTAAAATCCCCCACAGTAACTGTGGGGGATTTTACAGCATTAACGGCAGTTCACTTTAGAGTAAGATATTCTGTTTATACTGAGCATAAGCTGCTTTTAGTTCATCAATCTTATCTGACATTTCGATTTGCAAATCTGAAGCCATGGCATAATCACCCGAATTGATAGCATTATTAATACGGGTGAATAAGCTTTTATGGGAAACACTGTCTTTTGCCAAATAGGTTCGCAGTTCATTAACCTTTTCCCAATTGGATAAATCAAGATCAACGGCCGTTTCTGCACAATGCAAAATTGTGCAGCTATTAACCAGGGAAAGATTATCCGGGATTATGCGTTTCGATAACTCGGTTTTCCAGCGAATAAGCGCACCTGCAACAAAAGCATTAATAATTTCCTGAGATAAAATGTTTCCAGCCTTAATTGCCGCCAATTTCTCAGGATACTCTCTGATAGCCTTCATATTCTCCCACACAGTTGCTGGAGGTTTACCAAACAAACGATCACGATCCTCTGGCGAATAGTCATCAAACACATCGTGTTCACTACGATAAGCGCGGCCCTTTTCCAGATAGAAGCCTGGAGTACCGGCTTCCTTAGAAAGCTCCGCCTCTAATTCTTTCGTAGTTTTCCCAGAATTAACGGCTGCCTTTATGCCATCCAGCATAGCCATGTAGATAGCAGCTATAGCAATATATGTATTAGTATATGGATTTGCCGCACGAACTTCAAAGCGAGTAGCTAAGGGATTATTTATATCACGTACCAATCCGGCTAAAATCGTTCTATTTCTTGATGGTATTTCCGGAGTATGTCCCAAAGAAGTAACAATACAAATAGGAGCTTCAAATCCTGGTTTCAAGCGATTTAATGCATCATTGGTAGAAGTAATAAACGGATTCACTACTTCGTAATTTTTTAATAACCCCATAATACCGCCATATCCAACAGCGCTTAAAAAGTCTTTTGTCATTTCACTTGGTGAAAACAAGTTAATGAGTTTTCCTGATTTCAGTTTGGCTGCCATACCGATATGAGTATGCTCACCATTGCCCGCTACACCAATAATCGGTTTAGCTTTAAAAGTTACTTCAAGACCATTTGCACGAAATGCCTCTTTAACAACAATTCTTGCCTGAAGCTCATTGTCAGCACACTGAACTGCGTCGGCGAACTTCCAATCTATTTCCAATTGCTCCATGACATGACTCAAATGGCCTGCTTCATCAATTTTCGCTTTTACTCCGCCAACTTCTTTATGAGCCATTTCCGGTTCTAAACCATATTTACCTAACATTAATAAGGCTTGCTCCATCGCCGTACGAACGCTTCCACGGGTACGCTGCCAATATTGTTCCTGCATAACTTGAGAAGCTGATAATTCCTCAACTTCCGCCTTATTAGCAGGCGTTTTCACCCAAAATTCAAGTTCCGTAGCCGAAGTAAAGATAATATCTTCCACATCAGCTCCATCAATATGCTCAAGCCCGGCAATTTTACCTTTTGATTTAAAGAGCTCTTTAAGCTCGGATTTGATATATTCAAGTGACTGCACCAAAATTGACCGGGAATCAACGCGTAAACCATTATGTACCAAGAATGCAGGAATACGAAGGGTACCGACAGGTTTGCCTGTCTCTTCATCAATATGTTCGAAATTATAATCAACAAACCAGTTAACATTAGCATCGGCAAGCATATCTACTTTTGCATTATTCAAAATTGCAATGCCTGTTAAAACAACAGAGGACCCATCGGTTTGCACAGCGCCGCCATTATAGAAACTATCAATATCCTTAATAAATAAACCAATAGGAATTTTTTCATCAGTATCATTACCAGCCAGGTCAATACCCACCAATGAAGCAAACTTGATTTCAGAGTGGTTTTTGAGAAGATTTAAAAGTTCCTCTTTACCATACTTACCAGCAGGAATTAAATATACTAAATCTTTAACCATTTCCTTCACCTCGTCACAAATATTACTATCTAGGTTCTCTCAACAGACTATGATCAATACCTATAAAAAACAAACTCCCCCCTTTATTGCAACGCAAAGGGCGGTTCCAAACATGACCTTATTATAACATAAATTATTGCTTTTTCTTAGATGTATGGAGAATATTTCTTATGGAAGTAGAAAATAGAAAGCCTGACCACCGGTCAGGCTTTCTATTTCTTAGCTTATATGTTAAATAACAAATCTCCATAGGTCGGCATTGGCCATACATCTTTATCCACTAACGTTTCAAGCGTATCTGCAACATCTCTTAACGTTCCCATTTTTTCAAATACATCAAATCTGAACAATGCTGCTTGTTCGTAAGTATCCCCGTGGGCATTGGAAGCTTTCTCTACTGCATCTTCAAGAACAGCAGTGTTCTTCTTTAATGCCGCAGCCAGTGAAGACACCTCAGTTAATAATTCAGTTTGAGCTGTTAAATCAACAGCCACGCCTGTAGCTTTGATTGTATTTATTGAAGCAGCGAGATTTGTAGCAAACTTAATGACGGCAGGAAGAATTTGTCTCTTGGCTATTTCTATCATCGTTAAAGCTTCAATATTGATTGTTTTGATATAGTTTTCAAGCGATATTTCGTAACGGGATTCCATTTCTACCTTGCTCAATACACCGTGTTTTTCCATTACTGCTATATTCTTTTCAGAGATTAACGCCTTGATGGATTCTACAGTAGTTTTTATATTAGGAAGGCTTCTCTTCTCTGCTTCAGCTACCCATTCATCAGAGTATCCATTTCCATTAAATACTACTCTTTTATGTTTAGTTACGTATTCAGCAAGAATTGCTTTAACCTCAGAATTTACATCTTTAGCCTTTTCCAAACGATCAGCAACTTCGCTTAACACTTCAGCTACAATAGTATTTAAGACAAAATTGGGGCCGGCAATGGAAGCCGAAGAAGGGCACATTCTAAATTCAAACTTATTACCTGTAAATGCAAACGGAGAGGTTCTATTTCTGTCAGTTGCATCCTTCGGTAAAGAAGGAAGCGTAGTCACACCAATTTCCATATGACCGCCAGTCTTAGAGCGGGTTGCACCACCGTTTTCGATTTGTTCCAATATATCTTGTAATTGCTCGCCCAGGAATATCGATATAATAGCCGGAGGCGCTTCATTAGCTCCCAGACGATGATCATTGCCCGGATTAGCAGCGGAAACTCTCAGTAAATCTGCATATTCATCTACAGCCTTTATGACAGAAGATAAGAATACGAGAAATTGTTCATTCTCATGAGGAGTATGACCTGGTTCCAATAGATTCATGCCGTCATCTGTTCCCATAGACCAGTTATTATGCTTGCCGGAACCATTGATTCCCGCAAACGGTTTTTCATGCAACAAACATACGAGATCATGGCGCAAAGCAACCTTTTTCATGGTATCCATTGTTAATTGATTATGATCTGTAGCTATATTGGTTGTACTGAATATAGGAGCTAATTCATGTTGCGCAGGAGCAACTTCGTTATGTTTCGTTTTGGCAGAAATTCCAAGTTTCCAGAGTTCTTCGTCCAACTCTTTCATATAAGCTGAAATTCTTTCTTTTATAGAACCAAAATAGTGATCTTCTAATTCTTGACCTTTAGGCGGTTTTGCCCCAAAAAGAGTTCTGCCGGTAAAAATCAAATCTTTTCTTTGATCATACAATTTCTTGTCAATAATAAAATATTCTTGTTCCGGACCAACGGTCGTAATAACTTTATTGGTCGTTGTATTGCCAAGAGCTTTCAATACACGCAATGCCTGCTTGGATAATGCTTCCATCGAACGCAATAGCGGAGTTTTTTTATCCAGTGCTTCGCCTGTGTAGGAGCAAAATGCAGTAGGAATACACAAAGAATCATCTTTAACAAATGCCGGAGAAGTACAATCCCATGCTGTATAACCTCTGGCCTCAAAAGTAGCCCGCAGACCACCGGAAGGAAAAGAAGACGCGTCAGGTTCTCCTTTAATTAACTCTTTACCAGAAAACTCCATGATAGCTTTGCCATCAGCAGTTGGAGATATAAATGCATCATGCTTTTCAGCAGTAATTCCTGTCATAGGTTGGAACCAATGAGTAAAATGAGTTGCACCAAGTTCGAGCGCCCAATCTTTCATAGCACTGGCTACTACATCGGCAACCGCCGGATCTAACGGACGACCTTCTTCAATTGTCTTCTTTAAAGCCTTATAGGTAGCTTTGGGAAGACGCTCCCTCATAACAGCATCATTAAACACATTTGATCCAAAAATTTGTCCTAGATTACTCATAAAATAACCCCTCTCAATTTTTCATATTGCATTTAAACTTTGAACAATTCGTGTTATAGATCCAGTATAAATTTGTTAGAGCTAAAAAATGGAAAGATTTCAAGCACATTGACCGAGCAAAAACTAGTTTACACATTCTCCTTGAAAATCAAACAAAAATCTTACTTACCATGCAAAGTCCAATAAACTTAAGCCTATTTTCCGCAAAAAAAATAGACTCCCCCCACTTATCTAGTGATAGGAGTCATCGTTGACTCAGTCTTATCAATTACATTTCTTATTATAACATAAAAGCAGGTTTTGTCTAGATAGTAAATTATCTTTTTTGTCATTATTCCATCTAAGTTTTCTTCAATTAAATTAAATGCAAAAATTAAATACAAGTTGTCCATTTTTAGTATATAAAAGCTGTAAAATATAAAAACAGACCTTTCTTAGAAAGGCCTGTTTTTATATTTTACAATTGGCTCCTCGAGTAGGACTCGAACCTACGACCGATCGGTTAACAGCCGATTGCTCTACCAACTGAGCTATCGAGGAATAAAACCAGCAACTATCTATCCTCCCGGGCCGTTTCCAACCAAGTACTTTCGACGTATGTGGGCTTAACTACTGTGTTCGGTATGGGAACAGGTGGGACCCCACAGCTATCGTCACTGGATATATATTTCTCAGGTGAATTCTCCCTCACGGGCTTCATTCCCTGAAAACTTCACAGAAGAAAGTGCGCATTTAATATAAGTCAAGCCCTCGGCCGATTAGTACCAGTCAGCTGCATCCCTTACAGGACTTCCACATCTGGCCTATCTACCTTGTCGTCTACAAGGGGCCTTACTAGCCTACGCTATGAGAGACCTCATCTTAAGGCTGGTTTCACGCTTAGATGCTTTCAGCGTTTATCCTTTCCGGACGTAGCTACCCAGCTGTACCCCTGGCGGGATAACTGGT
>NZ_FQZD01000066.1 GCF_900141835.1 Propionispora hippei DSM 15287
TGACGCCATCCGAAAAACGGCGTCAGTCGGCTTAATACAAAGATATTCTACGACTGGCTTTTCTCTTTTGTGTCTATCCTTCCTGGGGCGGTTCAACTTTACGCACTCTCAAGGCTTTTTTTGTTTGATAACAGCGGCTGAAGTTTTTGGGGGAGTCTATGAATGTTCAACTTGATGAAATGGAGGAATGAATAGTATGTACGACTCAATCATGGAAAACAAATGGGCTATTTTACTCACGCTTGAAGTGTTTGCCTGGTGGGCAACCTTTTTCATGCTATATGCGAGATACAAAATGCAATCGCAGTTTTGGTTTAAGGCAGCATCGGTCATATTGATACTTACCGGTGTTATTCCGCAAGTACTCTTGGGGGTAGTAAATTTTATTACGACAAAAGAATTTGACTTGTTTACGTTCGTTATTGTGCTGCTAATTATTTATGGATTAACCATAGGAAAAAAGCACGTTAAAGAGCTGGATTATTGGGCCCGGAAGAAATTCTCAAGGTAATTGGCTTCAACCATATTGATAATCGAGGGCGTTCAAAATTTGTCGCCACCTATGGTAAAGTGGGTAAAAATTCCCGGCAGAGGTTGTTTATTACCCGTTTTTTTGATTACCGCCTAAGCAATTCCTTAGAAGCCGAGTCCTAAAAATGATCCGCCGGTGCTTATCACTGCTGGAACGGCGGCAGCCTGGAGTAACCCATTGCAAATTGGCATAAATATTGCAAATAATAGTTTTATACGACAATACAGAGAGAGGTGCTTTTATGAGCAAGGGTTTTCAAGGCAAGCTTCCCCAACCAAGGGCAGAGAATACTGACAGAATGTATTACTTAGATAATCTTCGGACATTTGTTATTGTGATGGTTGTTGTTATGCACACTTCCATCGGATATATGGCTAAACCGCCGGAATGGTGGTATGTAATCGATATAAAAAATAATATGCTATTCGATCTTTTGGTAATGGTTGTCGATGTATTTATTATGCCAATTATGTTTCTCATTGCCGGATATTTTGCGTTGCCTGTACTGATAAAAAAGGGGACAGCCGAATTTTGGCGCAGTAAGTTTTCCCGCATTGTTGTCCCATGGGTAATCGGAGTATTACTTTTTGCACCGCTGATTACCTACGTAATCCCGTTTAGTCGTATGGATATACCACCAAGCTATATGTCTTTTTGGGCAAATTTCTTTCAACCTCCATTTTTTAATCAGGCACATTATTGGTTTTTGGGTGTCTTAGCCTGGTTCTTTGCCCTGCTTACGGTTGTATATCATTTTTCGCCATCATTCTGCCAGAGGAAAACATCCCCTTCTTCGCCATCTATAGGTACTTTTTTATTTATTTGTCTGGTGCCTGCCATCGCTTTCTTTGTTGCCAATCTTTATTTTCATTCAGATGAATGGGTCAGTGTAGCCTATATAGCCCATATTCAACCGACACGTATTGGGCTGTATTTATGTTACTTTGGGTTAGGCGTACATGCCTGGCGTAACTTATGGTTTACTAAAGCCGGGTACAATCCTGAGTTTGGCCGTTGGTTTTTTGCGTTTGTAGTTATGCTCGCCATTTTTACTGCCTACAGAATTGTATTTAGCGATACTACGCCATTATTGCTTAAGGCAGGTCACGCGTTAGTGCATTCTATTTTTAACCTCGCTGCTACGTTTGGTTTTATGGTACTATTCCGGGATTTCTTTAACAGTGATGCATATCTATGGCGCAGGTTATCTGCCAATTCGTATACTATCTACTATATAAATTACTTTATTCTTCTGCCGATAGCTTGCCTGGTACAGAAGTTGGAAGCTCCGGTGTGGATCAAATTTGTTTCGGTGTCTACGTTAGCTGTGGTCCTATGTTATCTGGTATCAGAATATATCATCGGGAGAGTTATATCTATAAGCAGAAAAAAGCCAGCTCAAATTCTGGATCACAGCTCTTAAAAGAGGAACTATTCGTCGATAAGCGCGCGGATATATTGAAAAAGAGTGGGAACTGGAAAGCGAGTTTATCCAGAGGGGTGAATAGAAATGGCCAGCATATCTTTGCAGATGCTGGCCATTCTTTTTGGTCGGTTTGTGTGTTAGGAAGCATGTGGTCTGATTGTCACAAGCCTGCTTTAAGCTTTCGCAAGCAGGCTAACAGCCTGGAAAACTGCCTCCCTGGTCTCTGCCGGCATTTTTAAAGCATTAGGTTCATAGGAGGGGCCAAATGGATTAATCGGCGTCCAGGCGGTGGCTAAAACCATGATGGCCGTAAGAAGAAAACCCGGCGTGAAAGTCGAACCAATCAGCCCGGACCTTTGCGCATTCATTAGCTCGGTTATTTTTTTTTGCTGAACTAGTGTACGTTCAGCTAAGTTAACCGTATTTTGTTCCAGGCTGTACCAAGCCAGTAAGCGATATAAGCCGGGATTGGCTATCGCAAAATCAAATACTCTCACCGCATAGCCGGGAAGATCATCGGGTGTGAAGGTGATTTCTTCGTAGACCCGCTGCAAGTTGTTCTGCAGAACAGTGGTAAAAAGTGTCTCTTTATTTTCAAAATAGATATAGATCATATTCTTATTGCAGTTAGCCTTCTTGGCAATACGATCAACACGGGCGCCTGCGATGCCATAGGACGAGAATTCTTCCATTGCTGCCTCTAATATTCGTTCTTTGGTTGCTTCAGCGTTTCCCAACCGGGAACCCCTCCTTGTGCTAGTGCTCTGCCCAATTTGAAACTGGAAGATGACGGCGGAATGTTGACCGTCAGCAAATTCCGTTTTCAAGGTTGGTGGAGCAATAGTATATTATTCACAATATATCATATGATTATATAATTGACAAACCGGTTAGTTTATTATATATTCTAACTAACCGGTTAGTATTTATGCGATTATAAAATGAAAGGTGGAACGGATATGAAACTATCGGGCAACACAATACTCATTACGGGCGGCGGTTCCGGAATCGGACTGGCTTTTGCTGAACGATTTATCAAGAGAGGAAACAAAGTAATTGTTTGCGGACGACGTGAACAGGTATTGCAGAGAGCCAAAGAAAAGTTTCCCGGCATCATTACCCGGAAGTGCGATATAGCGATAGAAGCAGAGCGTATCGCCTTATTTAGTTGGGTAACCGGGAATTATCCAGAGATCAATGTATTAGTTAACAACGCAGGAATTCAACAAAGGTTCAATGTGCTAAAACCAGATGAAAAGTACGACTGGCGCTATTTCAGTAACGAAATTACAGTCAATCTGGAGGCCCCTGTTCATCTTTCCATGCTGTTTGCGCCCTATTTTGCCAAGAAGGAAGAGGCGGCTATTGTTAATGTGACATCCGGGCTGGCCTTTACACCTCTTGCAATTGCCCCGATTTATTCGGCTACCAAATCGGCACTTCATTCGTATACTATGAGCTTAAGACACCAGCTTTCCGCCACAGCCATAGAAGTGATTGAGGTAGCTCCACCGGCAGTAAATACCGATTTAGCCGGAGCAGGACTGCATACTCATGGGGAACCGGTAGATGCCTTTGCCGACGGCATTTTCGAGGGACTGGAAGCAGGTAAAGCAGAAATTGGCTATGGCACTTCCGTAGAACGCTTGCGTATGTCCCGCGATAAAATTGATGAGTATGCAGAAAAAATGTACGACGCCATGAAAGCTTCCATTGAATAAATCGCTGTTATTTGTCAAGAAAACCGCTGAAAAAGCGGTTTTTCTGTTTGGTGATCATGTATTTGTATCGTTCGAACTGACTTGCTTGATGATGGTATGATAGCGCCTGACCTTTTCTTCCATAAACGCAAGCCTGCCCGTTGCCTCCGCTAACTGCTCCCGTGCCATCTCCCTGTATTTTAAAATAATTTCGTAACGGAGAAGGAGGGAAGAATCTCCTTGCTGGTATAGTTCGACAAAGTGGTTGATATCCTTTATCGACATACCGCAATCTTTAAGATACTTCACCCTGATCAGCCAATTAAGCGACTCTTCGTCAAAAAGACGATTGTTGTATTTGTCACGTTGTACGTTCGGGACCAAGCCCTTATCTGTATAAAATCTGATAGTATGCTCTGTGAGCTTTATTTTCTGGGCTACTTCTTTGACTGTGTACATGATTCTAACTCCTTTTCGAAAACGCTTGACTTCGTGCTGCTCGAATGCTCTACAGTAAACATAGCACGAAAAGGAGGCAAGATAAAGCTTTCATAATAATTTAAATGAAAGAATAAAGCAACGCTGTAAAGAAATCCTAGTAACACTAGATAAAAGCGCGTTCTGTGTCAGGCAGAAGCTTGACTCTGGCGTGCTGGCAAAAGGGAGCTTATTGACAAGAAGCGTTAAGGAGGTAATCAATGACGATGCGCATCATCACACTGGAAGAGCATTTTGCCTCTCCGGATATTATCGACAGATTTGGCCGGCAGTCCTTTCACAACAAAGGTGAGCAACTGTGTGACCTCAACGAACGCCGGATCGCTGAGATGGACGCCGCCGGAATCGACCTGCAGGTGCTATCGCTAACCTCTCCCGGTACGGAGGCATTAGCCGCAGACGAGGCGGTGAAAATCGCCAACAGTGCCAATGACTTTCTGGCAGCGGCGATAGAACGTCATCCCAGCCGTTTCGCGGGTTTTGCGACCCTGCCGACAGCGGTTCCTGAGCTTGCCGCCGATGAACTGGAACGGATGGTTTGCCAACATGGTTTCAGGGGGGCGGTGATCAATGGCCACATTCAGGGACGCTACCTGGACGACGAATTTTTCTGGCCCATTATGGAACAGGCGGAAGCGCTCCAGGTTCCTCTCTACCTGCATCCGGCGCCCCCGCCGCAGCCGGTAATTGATGCCTACTACACGGGCAACTTTTCCTCGGAGGTGACCCGCATGCTTTCGACGGCGGGCTGGGGCTGGCACATCGAAACCGCTGTTCACATTCTGCGCCTTATTCTCGGCGGGGTATTCGACCGTTATCCCAAGCTGCAGTTCATAATTGGTCATATGGGCGAGGCTTTGCCTTTCATGCTGCCAAGGATTGATCTGGTTATGCAGCCGGAACTGACTAAGCTGCAGCGCCCGGTGGCGGCCTATCTGAGAGAGAATATCCATTACACCTTCAGTGGTTTTAATTTTACTGCTGCTTTCCTCAATCTGTTGCTGGAGGTCGGTGTGGACCGCATCATGTTCTCGGCAGACTATCCCTACGGTTCAATGGAAAAGGGGCGGGCCTTCCTTGCCCAGTTGCCTGTCAGCAGTGCTGACAGGGAAAAGATCGCACACGGCAATGCCGAACGGCTCCTGCGCCTATAAAGGAGCCGCATTCAGTAACATGAGGTTAATTTTAGAAGGAAGTATGGAATCAACTGGCAGTGGGGGAAGTAAAATATGGCAAAAAAAATCAGCCCTACTCGTTGCAGAACCACAAGGACTGATTTAATGATTGTAATGATATTAATACTGACAGCAATGGACTTTCCAGGGAGCAATCTTTTAGGGTTGCTCTTTTTTTATGGATAAAATTAGACTTGACATGGAAGCTGGAGACGGTACTAATGAAATATGCCGGCGTTGAATAGTTTGATGAATTAGCGGGATGGACAGTAGGGCAATTATCGACTCTCAGGAACTGTCCCCGTTGAGTTTAGATGGTAACACAAGATGCTTTTGTTACCTGTTTTTACCTTTGTTATTTTACATATTACGATGAAATATAATGAAATCCTCTATAATTAGAAATTAATTTTAAAAACAAGGAAAAAGCAACTGAGAACAAAGCGTATTTGATCAATGTTTTAAAAAGCCTTTGAATGCTTATATTCACTGTGGTCTATAGTTTTTACAATGTAACAAAAGCATCTTGTGTTACATTGTAATTTTTTTGCTTAGTCTACAGAAAACATAATTGTAGTAGTTAACGAACTGAGGAAACTGGGCTAAGCACTAATAGTGAAATTTTACAAATGTTAAGGGAGGCTAAGTATGTTATTATGGTTTAGTAATTTTAAAACGGCAGTCAAAATCACAGTACTTATTTCAATTGCCGCCATATTTATGGCGGGCGTAGGCTATGTCGGGTATTATTATAATGTCAAACTTAGTAATGATTTAGGAAAAATGTATAAAGAAGGTCTGCAGCCCGTTAAATGGCTGAATGCAGCACGGGGGCAAGCGCGTGCTGTAGAAGGAATTGTTATTACCCTCACGCATCCTGGCCTGAATAAGGAGGATGAGACAGAGCAACTGAAAGAAATGGAGGAACTTATAGAAGAAACAAACCGGTTGTTAGGAGATTATGAAAAAACAATAACTACAGACTTCGAGAAACAAGAATTTGCCGTGACGATGGATACCTTGCAAAAATGGCGGCAAGAAAGAACTAAAATTGTCGACCTTGTCCAGGCCGGAAAAAAGGTAGAAGCCTTTGATTATTATACAAAAAATGCCGGTACCTTGATGGATACCTTGAATGATACATTGAAAAAGCTTGCCGATTACAACGAAGAAAAAGCTGAGATGTTAAATAAAAATGGCGAGGAAGACGCGAAAAATGCTGCCCAGGGGATTATAGGAATAAGCCTGGTGGCCGTGTTGCTGGCAATTGCTGTGGGCTATACGATATCCAGGATGATTACTAAGCCGCTTAACAGAATGTTGGAAAGTGTGCAAAAGGTTGCGGACGGTGATCTGAGAGTCCCGGCACTCAGTATGAAATCGAGTGACGAGATAGGTCAATTAGCAGTAGCTTTTGACGCGATGACGGTAAATCTTCGGACGGTAGTCAGTCAGGTATCGAAAGCCGCAGAACATGTTGCCGCTTCATCGGAAGAACTAACTGTCAGTTCTGAGCAATCGGCCCAGGCAGCCGATCAAATAGCCTCTTCCATTACAATGGTAGCCAACGGGGCCGAGGAGCAATTGGCGGCAGCGAATGAAGCTTCGGCGGTCGTGGAGCAGATGTCAGCCGGTATTCAACAGGTAGCAATCAACACCAATCAAGTTGCTGAGCAATCAGCGCTAGCTGCTGAGAGAGCCCGGCAGGGCGGAAAAACCGTTGACAAAGCAGTAAATCAAATGACCCAGATAGAGGAAACCGTCAATACATCTGCGAAAGTCGTAGGTGAGCTGGGAGAACGATCAAAGGAAATCGGTCAGATTGTGGATACTATCGCAGGGATCGCCAGCCAGACCAATCTTTTGGCGCTGAATGCGGCCATTGAGGCGGCAAGGGCAGGCGAGCAGGGGCGAGGGTTTGCGGTGGTGGCGGAAGAAGTACGCAAACTGGCCGAGCAGTCCCAGGAAGCTGCTAAAAAAATCGCCAGTCTCATTTATGAAATTCAGAGTGAAACGGATAAAGCCGTAGTGGCCATGAATGAAGGAACTAGCGAGGTAAGGACCGGGGCTGAAGTAGTCAGTGCCGCCGGCATGGCCTTCCGGGAGATTGTTGAACTGGTGTCGCAGACCTCTAATCAGGTCGGAGAAATTTCAGCCGCTGTTCAGGAAATGGCGGGCGGCAGCCAGCAAATTGTGGGGTCTGTTAAAAAAATTGATGGGTTCAGCAAAAAGTCATCGGAGGAAACGCAGTCTGTTTCAGCGGCAGCCGAGGAGCAATTAGCCTCTGTGGAAGAAATTTCTTCTGCCAGCCAAACCTTGGCCAAGCTGGCGCAAGAGCTTCAGGAGCAAGTTAGTAAGTTTCACGTATAATTAAGTCAGCAGGGCTAGGGAAGCTGCAAATTCCATAGCCCTGCTGATTTTTTATCTTGGTTGTCCACCAGCACTCTTAGCTTATGGAAGGGGAGACTGTCGGGCGCTTGACTTAATCAGCTCCATTGCTGTTTTAAACAATGTAACACCTGACATAGTGTTATCATATTATGTTAATAGGTTACCCCGAATTTTATATGGAGGTGATTGGTTAATGTTTCGTGATAGCGATGATGACGATAGACTTAGTTGCTTTTCGATGGGCAGTTGCCAGTCCTGTTTCTCGATGGGGAGCTGTCATTCCTGTAAGTCTTGTCATTCCTGTAAGTCTTGTCATTCTTGTCATTCTTGCCAGTGCTGTCAGTCTTGCCAGTCTTGCCAGTCTTGCCAGTCTTGTCAGTCCTGCCAGTCTTGTCAGTCCTGCCAGTCCTGCCAGTCTTGTCAGTCCTGTCAGTCCTGTCAGTCCTGCCAGTCTTGTCAGTCTTGCCATTCCTGTCAGTCTTGCCACTCTTGCCAGTGCTGTCATTCCTGTCAGTCTTGCCACTCTTGCCATTCCTGTCATTCTTGTCACTCTTGTCATTCCTGCCAGTGCTGCCGTTCTATGAGCCGGGGGAAGTGATGCCAATCCGATAAGCTGTTGCGTCGACAAGGTGTAAAATCGTTCCTTACTGGCAAAGCAAAAGCCAAAGCATTTCTGAACCGGAGCAGGAAAAACGGACATTGAAAGAAAAAGCCTCCAGTCGTAGGATAGAATTACGACTGGAGGTTTTGTCATGTCAGGGAAAAAAGGGATGTCACGGTATGGCCAGGAGATGAAAGAGATAGTAGTCCAGGGATATCGTAGAGGGATTAGCATACGCGAATTAAGCAGACAATATGGAATCAGTCGGTATGCCATCCAGAGCTGGTGCGGTCTGCGCAAGGAGGTAGAACTTCGCCATGCGGCGCCGCTGCCCAAGGGACGACCTACAGAAAAGTCGAAAACGCAGGAACAAACCATAAAACGTCTACAAATGGAAAATGATCTGTTACGAAGTTT
>NZ_FQZD01000067.1 GCF_900141835.1 Propionispora hippei DSM 15287
CATGTGAATATGATCCGGGCAAGCGTTAGCTTCTAAAATTTCCACACCTTTGTACTCACACAGCTTCCTTAGGATCACTCCTATATCCGCTTTTATTTTTCCATATATCACCTGTCTACGATATTTTGGTGCAAATACTATATGATATTTGCACCGCCATTTACTATGTGCTAAACTCTTAGTATCATCCATTGGATGCGCCTCCTTTGTTTAGAGTTATGCGGTCGGCAAACCTGCATTTATTCTAACAAAAGAGGCTGTTTTTTTCGACGTATAGCTATAAGCTTTTTGGAACCACATGCATAGCATGTGGTATTCGCTTACGCAATAAAAGGTGTATCAAAGACAATGAAGTCTTTAATACACCTGAGTTTTACTGGTGACCGACCACGGAATCGAACCGTGAACCTACTGATTATGAGTCCATGAATAGTTATTTTATACATAGTGACTAGGTTCTACGCATCGATATTTATTCCAGTCATATTCTATGATATCAGATTACACCGATATATTTAGCAGTATGAATGGCAATCATCGCTTCGTCTAACAACATTATCTCTAACTTGACAAGTAATTTACTTCAACGAAAGAATAACAAGATAGTTTCATTTTACAGTTAGTTTATATTAATCACTATTTCGCTCGTATAATTCTATTGCCAATAATTTCAGCATTTTTCGAAAAAGCAATAGCATTTTTTAGATTATCTATATCTTTAGATGATAATTTTATATCGTAATGATGCTCTTTACCTTGCAATCTAATAATTGGGTTACTTCCATTAGTAACTATTTCAACCCCTTGAATTACCTTTTTAATTGGCAAATCTACCGTTTCATATTTTCCACCCATAACTATTTGAGTAGACTTACCTCCGCCAGATTGTCCCGCAAAACTACCTATATCATAATCCCATTTTTTTTCTGTTGTTGAAAATATAATTTTATCCCAAAATACCCAATCAATGTCGCTAGAAAAGTGTACTATTTTAACTCTTTGATTTATTATGTCATCTGAATTTAAACCGACATACCAATAGACTGCAGTTTCAGCAGGATAAGAGCCTTGCCATTGAGTATACCATTCAGTCTTTTCAACTTCATCTGTTTTTTTATAAAATGTTCCAAGCATATCAATAACTGCTTTATTAGCATCGGCAATCGCCTTTTCCTTATCTTTTTCAGTTTTCTCTTGCGTGACGGCTGGTTCAGCAGGGGGCGTCGAATTTTTATTGCTGCAGCTGCCAAAAATAGCTACGATAATAATAAAGAAAACAATAATTGCTAGACAACCAATGCACCCCTTTTTTTTATCACTCTGCTTATTGGCTTGAGGCGGCTGGTTAAATGTTGGCTGAGGTATAGATGCCTGAACTTCACTTCGCGGCTCACCTAATTTATTGCCACAAGAACCACAAAAATTCACATCATCGGCTGATTCGTTTCCACATTTTTGACAATACTTCATAAATAATCAATACCCCCTCTGATACTTGTCAACTTGACTTCTTTTTGGATTAATTACTTCACGATATTCAGAAAATCTAATGTGTTTTTTGCAAACCATTTAACATGCTTAATATATAAATTGAGTATACACACATTAAGCCTTTAATTTTTATTAAAATAAAATTCTCGCCATAAAATGACAATTCCTTCTTTATTTTAGAAAACTAATCAGATTATGGAATAAATGTATAAATTAAACCATCTCTTTATAATGAATACCAACTATTAAAAAGTAAAGATAAGCAGAAACTCCCTATTGTTGCTGTCCTCTTTACCCCAATTAAAATAGATAAACCTTTGTTTTGGAAATTGTTTTATAAAAAACCTGCTAATCTATAAAATCTAGCAGGTTTCGAAGGTTTTGCCCATATTCGAAATGAAACTGCTAACAACCAAAAACATATCGATTTAATTGCATGCAAAAGAAAGGTTCATTGTTATCCAGCTTGAAAAAGCAGGGCTATTTCCATATCCCTATCTCTGCTTCTGAAATTTCACTTTATTTTTCTTAACCCCCACATTTAGCACAGAACCACTCAAACCTCACCTTGGCAGCGGTTTGGGCAACGGTCAAAAAAATAAAAGGTGTATCAAAGACAACGAAGTCTTTAATACACCTGAGTTTTACTGGTGACCCACCACGGAATCGAACCGTGAACCTACTGATTAAGAGTCAGTTGCTCTGCCAGTTGAGCTAGTGAGTCGTTGGCTGGGGTGCTAGGACTCGAACCTAGGAATGCGGGAGTCAGAGTCCCGTGCCTTACCAACTTGGCGACACCCCAATATCACTACAATTAATGACATAAGATAGTATATACCTAAAATAACATTTTGTCAAATGTCTCTTCAATATTTTTTCCTGTAAAATAACTCCAGCGCGTCCATCCTAATCGCTATCGGCCACCACTGGGTTTTCGCCGGCGGCCTTCTCCAGATAGCTGCGCATCGCAATGGCCGTTACCACAATACCGCCGCCGATTAGGGCGAAGACGCCCGGTACCTCACCGATGAAGAAGAATACCCACACCGGATTGAGAATCGGTTCCAGCGTCGTAATAATGATCGCCTCCAGCGCGTTGACATGCTTGATGGCATGACTATAAAGGACATAGGCTAAGCCTAGCTGAAAAACACCCAAAAACAGCATCGCCAATACATTAGGTGACGTAAAGGAAATATTGCCCAGAAACGGCAGACTCATCAAAAAAGTAAGCCCATTGCCCAGCAGCACCGACCCGTACGGTGAACCTTCCTTCTGCATCCGCATAAATATGGAAATCAAACTAAAGCTTAGTCCGCTGCCAATGGCACATAGGTTGCCCAGCATACCGCCTGCCGATACCTTGTCGGCAAAAAAGAAAGCCATGCCGCCAAACACCAGCACAATTGTCAGCCAGTCCCGGCGGGTAGCTTTTTCACCCAGCAGCCAGCCACCTAATAAAGCCACATACACGGGAGCCGTATACTGAAGCAAAATCGCATTAGCCGCCGTAGTCAGCTTAGTGGCTATGACGAACAGACTGACAGTAGCCGAATAAGCAATCGCGCCGCCCCACTGGGCCTTGGAAAAAGAAAGCTTTTCTTTTCGAAAAGCGATACCCATGACCACTGCCGCAATCAGACTTCTGACCCCGGCCACCGCCATGGGATTCCAGTCCACCCACTTAATCATTACTCCGCCGGTACTCCAGAGAAGTGCCGTTAACATCAAATATAAGACAGCTTGTTTTCTACTGATCATTGTAAAGATTTCCTTTCTAACCTGTGGCCTGCTTACAGACCACTAGTACCTTGTCAATCCTAAAACTGCAGAATCATGACGAGGCTATTTTTTTGCAAGATATGGCGAAGAAGGGAAGCATACCGGAAGTATGCTGACTGACGACAACGAAGGCTTGCGAAAAATAGACCAACAGTATTCACGGGATTAGGGTTGATAAAGTAATAGGGTATTCCCGGCCATAACAGAAGGCGGCTCAAGAGCACCACAGAGTTATGACCAGTATATACCTGATTATAGCCATGTGTTCTTAGCTATATGCCGCTCCCCCGTCCGACAACTTCCGTCAACTGCCGCTTCTCTTCATAAAGAGCCATATCGGCCTGCTTTATCCAAACTTCCAAGTCTTTTTCTGTTTTAAATTCTCCCGCCGCAATGCCGGCACTGGCAGTACATTCTATCTGCTGCCCCTGAAAGATAAATTGCTTGGCCGCTACGGTCTTTTTGATCCGGTTGGCAGAGCTGACTGCTTCTTCATAAGATGCTTTCATTAAAACCACAATAAATTCGTCGCCGCCGTAACGGATCAATTTATCCTGCTTGCGAATGCAAGCCTCCACCGTATGAGCAAACTCAGCAAGTATGTAGTCCCCGGCCAGGTGTCCATAAGTATCGTTAATAAACTTAAACTTATTTATATCCATCAACAAAATTCCGGCTTGCAGCTGTGAGGCGATTAGCTTGGGCAACAAGACGGAGAACAAGTAAGTCCGGTTGTGAGCCCCGGTGAGTTGGTCGTAATAAGCATGGTTTGACAGCTTCTGAATTAATAACTCCGCTTCAAGCTGCAGCTTCTTTTGCTTAGAGATATTTCTGATATGTTTCAATAAAAATTTTTTCCCGTCGATTACTACCAGCTTGGAAATGATCTCCACAGGAACCTGTCTCCCTGTTTTTGTGCCATGTGTCGTCTCACACTGGTATGATCCGGGATATTTTTTTATGACCCGCTGTATCTCCCGTTCCAAAGAATTTCTGTCCTTGGCGGCGATATCCTGCAGCGGCATGCCAAGTAACTCTTCGGAACGGTAACCGTATAACCGGCGGCAGGCCTTATTGGCATAGACAATCCCACAGGTTTCCACCGATACCAACAACAGACAGTCATAAGTTAAATCAACAATTTCCGCCAGCATTTTTTCGGATGTTGCATAGTCTTCAGGCAAAAGGCCGTTTTGCTGTTCGCGCAGATTATCAGTCATATGTATCTCTCCTTGAGCCAACTGTGGTATCATCACCTAACAACATTAATTCCTTATAGAGAGTACTTTTCCTGCTAACCACCGCGCTCCTCCTTGTATAAATATATAACAAAACCTGTGGCACTGGCAACAATTGTCGCCGATGCCACAGGTAAATGCAGAAAAATCATTAATAGCTATGATGTGCCATTTTCCGGTGCTGGGCACGGGCATAACCGGACAATGCGTAATTCATAATAAAATAGACCAGGGCGATCATCCCGAAGATACAAAACACCTGCGCCGATGTCCCGTATTTGCCCATGATGATCATCCCCTTGCCGGTCAAGTCTTCAATGCCCACCGCCCAGACAAAGGAAGTATCCTTAATGACCGTAGTGCATTGCGAAACCAGTGGCGGAATCATGTTACGCAGCGCCTGCGGCAATACAATATACCGCAAGGTCTGCCAATAGCCGAAGCCCTGCGACCGGGCTGCTTCCCACTGTCCCTTATGGATAGAATTCAAGCCACCCCGGACAATCTCGGCCACAATCGACGCCGTGAAGATGGTCATGGCCGCCACACCGGCCTGCACCGGCGGCAAGGGCGTCATAAACCGGACAGCCAGAATGAACAGCAATAGCGGCGTATTGCGCACGCTTTCAATATACAGGGCCGCCGCGGGAGCAAACAGCCGGTGGCCGGAAAACCGGGCAATCCCCAGAATGGTCCCGGCAATCATGCTGAGCACAATAGATGCCACAGCAATATACAGGGTAGTCATAAGCCCGGCGCCAAGGAACAGGAAGAGTTCAGGCTGAAGCAGTTCACTGATCATAACGACACCTCCAGCTTACGTTCCATCTCCCGGGCGTAACGGGCCAGCGGATAACAAATGATCCAGTAAAGAATACCTGTAACCACATAGGCCGGACCATAATACAGATTGGTACTGGCCCAGGAATCGGCATGATACATCAGGTCGCCGCCGGCGACCATTGCCATAACGGACGTATTTTTTATCAAGCTCACCGCCTGATTGGTAAGCGGCGGCAAAGCCATCCGTTTAGCCTGAGGCAGTACAATGTGGCGCATAGCACTCCAGTACGAGAACCCTTGGGAATAGGCGGCCTCGTGCTGCCCCCGCGGGATGGACTGGATGCCGGCCCGCACGACCTCGGCAATATAAGCGCCATGGTAAATGCCGACTCCCAAAACCCCCACCGAAAAAACCGGAA
The DNA here is from genome assembly GCF_900141835.1 of Propionispora hippei DSM 15287. Classification (NCBI taxonomy): domain Bacteria; kingdom Bacillati; phylum Bacillota; class Negativicutes; order Selenomonadales; family Sporomusaceae; genus Propionispora; species Propionispora hippei. The sequence continues at coordinate 5,714 of NZ_FQZD01000067.1, forward strand.
GCATAATACCCACATGTGGCAAGCCGTGATACAGGAAGAATATTTGAATAACCAACGGAGTATTTTGAATAAACTCCACATATGCCCGGTTGATCGTCCGCATTGGTTTATAGTGCGAGGTTCCCATGACCCCCAGCACAATTCCCAGTATGATAGCCAGGCTGAGTGCTAACGCCGACAATACCAAAGTTGTTACAAAACCTTCGGCAAAAACCGGCCATTCCTGAAATACGGCTATCCACTTAAACCATGCGAAAGGTCCGGTCACTATTTAAGACCCCATTTTTGGATCAGCTTATCCATGTCGCCGGATTTTTGCATTTCGGCAACCGTATCATCGACCAGTTTAGCCAGGCTGGTGTTGGATTTTTTGGAGGCGATCCCGTATTTTTGCGGACTGTAACGATCCGGTAAAATCACAGTAGAGTCATCCAGATAGCCATACAGAATTGCTCCGTCCACCGAGAAGCAATCTACACGGCCGGAATCCAAAGCAGTTTTGATTTCCGGATAGGTTCCGAACTCCAGGAAGTCCACTTTAATTCCCAATTTGTTCACTTCGTCCACTAACGCTTTTTTGCTGGTTGCACTTTGGGCTACACCAATTTTCTTGCCGTTCAGGTCTTTCAGACTGGTTATGCCCGAGTCCTTCTTAACCATCAGGGCAACACCGTCGGTAAAGTACGGTTCGGAGAAATTATAGCTTTGTTTGCGTTCGTCGGTAATGGTAAAAGTAGCGATGACCAGATCCACTTCACCGTTATCTAAGAGCGGTCCGCGGGTCTTGGCCGTTACAGCCTGTACCTCCACTTTATTTTCATCGCCAAGAATCTTTTTAGCGATGCTTTTAGCCAGATCAATTTCCATGCCGTCAATTTTGCCGGTCTGCGGATCTTTAAAGCCAAATTTCGGAACATCCACCTTGACGCCGACCTTCAGCACGCCCCGTTCTTTAATTGCTTTGATATCCGATGCGTCGCCCCCCGCCGATGTGGATGACGGAGCGCTGCTGCCGCAGCCGGCCAGGGCCATAGCCATGACAGCCAGTAAAGCTACAAGAGAAAACCACTTTTTCACAATAACTCCTCCTCTACTTTGCTCTATACTCAATTAATGATTAATCCGGCTAAGGAACAGCTTGGTGCGTTCATGGGTCGGGTTGATAAAGAAGTGTTCCGGCGTTCCCTCTTCCAATATCTGCCCCTGATCCATAAAAATGACACGGTCCGCCACCTTACGGGCAAAGCCCATTTCGTGTGTCACCACCACCATGGTAATTCCCTCCCCGGCCAAACCAACCATAACATCCAGTACTTCCTGAATCATTTCGGGGTCCAGCGCCGAAGTCGGCTCATCGAACAACATGATTTTCGGATGCATGTTGAGCGCCCGGGCAATGGCCACCCGCTGCTGCTGCCCGCCCGACAATTGCGCCGGATAAGCGTTGGCCTTATCTTGCAGTCCAACCCGTTCCAGATACTTGAGTCCCGAAGCAACAGCTTCCTCCAGCGGCACGCCCTTGATTTTAACCGGCGCCAGCGTCAAATTTTCCAGGACGGTTTTATGCGGATACAGGTTAAATTGCTGAAACACCATCCCGATGGATTGACGAAGAGCCGGTACCGGAGCCTTCGGCGCATTCATCTGCACCTCGTCGACGACGACCTTGCCCTCGGTAGGCATCTCTAAGAGGTTCATACACCGGATCAGCGTACTTTTTCCCGATCCACTGGGTCCGATGATAACCACCTTTTCTCCCGACTGAACAGTGAGGTTGACTCCTTTTAGTACATGTAAGGAACCAAAGTATTTATGTATGTTTTCTAATACGATCACCTTGTCTATCACCCCTTTTTTGGCAAAAAAAGCCACCAAAGCTTTTAAACCTTCGCTCCAGTGGCAACGCTGCCCTTAGTATCCTATTCACCGCATCTAACATAAATTTTAGCACAAAATTCTTCTCTTGGCTATATACTTTTTTTGGTTATGTCTCTTCGGAACGCACGTTATGGCTGTAAAAAAAACCAAACCGAGACAATCGTGTATATGTTTTGTAAAGCAGCCGATCAGATCAACAGCATAGTTGCCGGGTAAAGCCACTCTGTAAAGTATGCTATCACATATATATGCAATAACTTGTCTTTTATCCCTCCGATACACAAATGCCTCCATCTGTGGACCTTAACAGCGGCTCGCCTGGCAGGCAGCTCTCAGATAAAAAAACATACCTGCCGGTGCCGGCAGGTACGTCCAAAATCATTAGTTTCCTAGGTAACCGCTGATTAATTCACACTGCGCGTCCTGACGGAGCTTTTTCCGCCTGGCTGCGTCAGCAAACCTTGAAATAGGGGCCGCTATTCCTGCGGTTTTACTT
>NZ_FQZD01000068.1 GCF_900141835.1 Propionispora hippei DSM 15287
CAAGAAGTGAGAACACTCATTTATACAACGAATGCGATTGAGAATTTCAATCGTCAGCTGCGCAAAGTGACTAAGGCAAAATCCGTATTTCCTACTGATGACAGCTTGTTAAAAATGTTGTACCTGGCTATGATTGATATTACTAAAAAGTGGACGGGGCGACGTAAAGACTGGGGACAAATCCATTCCCAATTAGAAATATTCTTTGCCGACCGGCTGGACTAGCTTGACAGCCGGGCTAGTTTTCGTATAATGCTAACAGAGGGGCAATCAGCCTATCTGACTGTTTTGCCCTCTTAAAAAATATTGCTCTTTTTTATGCTATTTGGAGTTTACACAAAATCAGGGATACACCCTTATCTTGAACTAACTTCTGAACTAAATCGCTATCAGAATCATAGATGTTTTGCATAAATTCACTGGCAACTTCCTGAGGACTTCCCATTTGCTGCAAGAATGTATCGATATCAACGTTTTCTGCTGCCTCCATAATGTGGCAATATAAGTCTTTTTCGATTCTTTCCTTAGTCATCGAGTCGACAACCATATTTTTAAGTACTTCCGTTATAAACTTACGGGCTTTAGTTTCGTTTTCCATTTACAAACCCTCCTTATCAATATCCAGGACGGAATTTACTATTCTTTGCATTCTAACCCATTCTGCCTTCATTTTATTAAGCTCCCTGACTCCTTCAGGCGTTATTTCGTAATACTTTTTGGGCATCTCTCGCCCTTGCGGTTCCTTATAATAGCTCCTGACTAATCGATTATCTTCTAAGCGATATAAGATTGGATATAACGATCCTTCTTTCATCTTGAAAGTGCTTGAGCTCTTTTGGTCGAGGTCTTGAATCAATTGGTAACCATACATATCCATTTTGCTTAAGAGATGAAGAACAAGGATTTCTGTCACCCCTTTTTTTAATTGTCTATTTATCTCATCCACCAGCACACCCCCTAATGAACAAATACTTAGTATATCTAAATATAGAATAATACTAAATATTATTGTCGTCAAGTATTATTTTAAGAGCCAGAATACATTTTTTCACTCAGTGCTATTATTCACGATTTTCCTGTCTTACATAAACGAAGGTGCCGCAATGCTTTGCGACACCTCTCTATCCTTTCACTATATTTATTTAGACAACTGACTTATTACTGCCCTTATTCCGCTGCTTGCACCATTGACAATAGCTGATAATCGAGGTCGCGCCTTTCTTAATAGTGACTTTTCCACGATATTTTTTACCGGAATCAACAGCCTTCTCAGCAAGAACCGAAAGGATTTGTAATAAAGATAACCTGTCAGCCTCGCGACAGGTTATCTTTGATATTTTATAGCAATTTTATTTAATTCCTGCCGGAGCATTCCGCGTATATTTTGCGGGGCTAACACTTCAACATCTGCGCCAAAAGACAGGATATAGCGTATCAGCCATTCAGTTTCAGGCAAGGTGGTGGTAACAGTGAACGAACCGTCCTTATTTTTAGTAATATCTTCTTCGTTGAACTCATCATACACCCGGTATGCTCCCTCGGCAGATATATGTAGGCGCACAGGAAGCCATTTCTGCGGTTCTTGCGTCTGATCGCTGTTTGGCAATTTTTCGAAAACCTCTTTAGAGAAAACCTCCTGCGTAAGTAAAACCTCCGACATCCTTACTATTTTAAACATTCTAAATGAATTGCGGGTCAGACAGAATGCTTGCAAATACCAGGCATTTACTTTAAAAATGAGTTTAATCGGTTCAACTCTCCGGGCACTTTTTTTACCGGAAGAACCAAAATAATTGAATTCAATAATTCTCTGACTTAGGATAGCGTCCTTGATGACCGTAAATTGGCATAGTCCTTTTTCATCACTGCCCCAGGGGCTGAAATCCACCTCAATCCAATTTGTTCTATTTTTGTTGAACAGACTGCTTAACTTAGTAAGAACTTTATCTGCCTCCGGCATCTGTGCAATGGACAGACTTTGCAGTGCATATAATATCTCGTTCTGTTCCCTCTCTGAAAGAACAGATTTATCAAGAACATAGCTGTCAAGCAGAGAAATTCCGCCGCCCTTTCCCTGGACGGCATAGATTGGTATCCCGGCTGAAGACAGAGTATCAATATCCCGGTAAATGGTTCTCGCCGATACCTCAAAATGTTCCGCCAATTGATTAGCAGTTATAGATTTTTTATTGAGTAAGATATATATAATACCAAAAAGCCTGTTTATCTGCATATAATCACTCCGATCTTATTATATTATAGCCCAATAAATTGACAATATGATGTCAGGTTATTAAATAAAAATCTGTGGAGCAGTAGTTCTTACTGCCCCACAGAGCTTCCAGGTCTTATAAAACAATAAACTTTTGCCTAATGGACTTACTACTTGCACCTCGCGTTATCCCAATTCTTCGGATTTGTATCATCCTGAAGCCCATGATTTAGAATATCTAAATAATGCTTTACCTTTCTATCAATATACTGGGTTCGCTGTTTTGCCTCTTCCAATTGTGTGTGAGCATTTTTACTCTGCTCCAGCACGATTTCATAGTGGGCAGGAATCGTTGAATCTCCCGCTTGGCAAAGCTTAATATAATTTTAATGCTATCAATGGACATACCACACTCTTTCAGACATTTAACGCATATAAGCCAATCAATGGAGTCCTCGTCAAAAAAGCGATTATTATTCTTATCCCGCTGTAAACTCGGAACCAAGCCCTTGTCTGTATAGAACCGAACAGTATGCTCAGTGAGACATAATTTTTCAGCTACCTCTTTTACCGTATACATGGCTTCCTCTCTATTCTTTAAACTTTGGAATATAGTATTCTTAGCTTTCGAATGAGAAAACTCCTGCTAATTTTTTATATAAGTTGATCGCTGCCAATAAGCGTCTTATTTTATAAAAACTGAGCTATCCCTTTAAGCACCAAGACCTAAAAATCCTACTCCTCCGGTATTTGATGCGCTGGCGGCTAAATTACTGTCAGATGGGCTAAGGCATGAGCGTCTCAATAATAATCTCATACGAAAATATTTAAATGATTTTCATTACGATTACTCTACAATATTACCAAATGCACAATCAATAATTGTCGCAGCAATACCACAACCAATTACAATCCTTAGATTTACATGGCAAAAAAAAGAACAAAAAATTATTGTTCCCCCCACTTACATTTATACGAAGGCAGAAAAATTTGTAATCAGTATTGTCAAAAATGTATTAAGCCAGGAAAATTATTCTCTTATTCATGGAAAGCTTCCGTTAAAAATTCTTGCAGTGAGAAGCGGACTAAGTCAGTACGGTAGAAATAATATTTCTTATATTTCCGGTATGGGAAGCTTCTATCGCCTGACTGCTCTAATATCTGATATGCCATACGACACAGTTACATGGCATGACATACAAATGATGCCACACTGTAACGAGTATTGGGCATGTTTAAATAGTTGCCCAATAAAGTGTATTGACAGAAACAACAATATTATCGATGCATCACATTGCCTTACATATATCAATGGAAGTTCTGAACCATTCCCTAACTGGATTAACTATACCTGGCATAACTCTTTAGTCGGATGTATGCGCTGTCAGCTAGCATGTCCCCAAAACCGAGATCACAATATAATAAAAGATGTTAAAGATTTCTTGTCTGAATCTGATATAGATGTTCTATTACACAAGGACGATTTTGATAAACTTCCTAGAAAAATCTATGACCTTCTAAAAAAAGTGAACCTTACTGACTATGAACTCACAATTTTACAAAGGAATCTTAAGGCATTACTCACCTAATAAATTGCTAGCTTTAAATCTATTTCATTCTATTTGTAATAATTGTATATCTAAGCTGAATCCTACGTCAATAACTTTGCATTATCCTCGTTTTAATTATATCTGTGAACTATAATTTCTTCGCTAAACAGTCGGCAAGTCGTGCAACTTCCTGGCAATGCTCATCTCTTCTGCAATTAGTTCCTTAAAATATTCACATACTTCACAAATAAGAAACTGATTATCCATATTCAAAGAAGCCTTGAATAAACCATGCTTTACTGCTGCCCATTTCCGAAAGAATTCCTTGTGGAAACATTGATCACATTGTTCTCCTGGCAACGGCATAGTTTGAAGGTAGTGAAGATAAAGATACCGGTTGTTACTCAAAGCATCGATGTACTTTGCCAGCAATTCCCCATTTTTCTGTTTTCCATGAGAACATTCCATGATTTGGGCAAGGAGCTTTTCCTGTGTTTCGGGATGAGTCTCCAGAATTTTCTGTGCCTCCTGCCGAATGTCCACTGAGAAAGTTTTTTTTACCGATTTATCAATCCGGCAGATATCAGAGGCATAAGCAATCAGATGTTCTTCCGTTATCTCCAGATTTTGTTTATCATAGGTGGGGTCAAAGCAGGAAAATAACATTTCATTTTCTTTTCTGGCAATAAAATAATGAAAACTGTGCATAGTTTGATAAAAAGGCACCCACGGAATGAAAAACGCATCCATTCCCACTATCAGCAATTGTCCCATGGGCATTCCAACTACTTTTTCCTTTATTTCCCACCCTGAGCAGCAATTGATAAATCTCATACTGACTTCCATGGATGCCAGATTTTTCGGCAATCTTTGGGATAAATACAAACGATGGACCTGATCGTAGGTAAAGTCGGTCTCTGACCATAAATCTGCAAAAACCTCCCGGTAATCCGCGCCTGTGAAAACAGCAGCATTAACCAGGCAGGAGGAATAGCAGTTCAGTCCCTGAAAAAATATCAGGCTCATGTCTACTCTCCTCTTTTTCTCTCTATTTTTCCAGTCATCGTTTTTCTGATCATATCTACTATCTGTATTTTACGGGGCTGCTTGACGCCTGACAAATGTGTTTTACAGTAAGTCCTGATTTTTTCTTCAAGCTTTTCCCTGCAAACGGATGCATCCTGTGGAATGATGTCTGCACATACAATCTCATTTCCTGTAGAATCGACCTTTCCATAGACAACACAGTCTGCTGCAAGCAGACTGTTCAAAATGCAGGTTTCCACTTCCTCCGGGTGCACGTTGAACCCTCTGACGATAATCACATTTTTCTTTCTTCCACAGATATACAAATAGCCGTCCTCATCAAGATACCCGATATCACCTGTATACAAACAGCCATTTTTTAATACCTTCTTCGTCTCCTCTTCATTTTTATAATATCCTGACATTACATTGGGACCCTTTACAAGAATCTCCCCCACGGTATAAGGTGCAGCTTTGATCATCCCATCAGCTTCAATAAAAATGGTAACTCCCTTTATCGCCTGCCCTACCGAATCCAGCTTTTCTGTGCTGGGATTCGTACATTTTGCAATAAGAGGAGCAGCCTCTGTCATTCCATAGCCCTGCCAAAGTTGTATTCCTGGATAGGCATGCAAAAGTCTTCGCAGTGCCTCTCCGGAAACTTTGCTTCCTCCGAATCCGAAACATTTTAAGCCGTGAATATCATAAGGGACAGGCCTGCCTGCTGTCTGTTCCATCAAAAGCGGAACCATTGCTCCGCCCTCATAGTGGGTCACGCTGTGTTTTTCGACTGTTTTATAAAAAGTGTCCAAAGTAAAGCCTTCTTTAAGGAGAACGATAGGAAACGATTTCATAAGACAGGCACACAAAATCATCAATCCATATGCAGTAGAAAGAGGGGCGGCTAGGATATAGCGGATTTTCTTCTCAGGCATGTTTTCAAAGCACATTTTATCAATATACCCCTGGACAGAAGACTCAATATTCCGCTCCGAAAGCGATACGATCTTAGCTCTGCCTGTCGAACCGGATGTGGGCAGGAGAATCATAGGTTCATCCTCTCCCGTATCATTCGGGCAAAGAATGTCTATCACTCCTTCCGGCTGGCATTCCTCTATGTAAATGATCAGTAAATTAGAAATAGACAGAGCTTTTATCTCTTCCATAACCGGGCGGAATGTACTGGAAGTAATGATAATATCGGTTACCGTCTGTTTGAGCAACGGTATTATTTCATGCCTTGTCAGATGGGCATTAAAAGGAAAAGCGGTTTTGCCCAACCGGATGATACCAAAAAGAGCCGCAATAAAATCGCTCCCATCCGGTAAATAGATGGCGGCATTTTCCCATGGACTCTGTGGCAAGCGGACTTCTATTGCCCTGGATTTTTGAATAAGGTCCTGAAACGTAATGCAGATTTCTCCGTCAATCACTGCTGGTTGCTGCAGCTTTGTCTGGTTCAAAAACAAATTTCTAATCATTTTTAGTTCTTCTCCTCAACCTTTTTCTCAGTAAGCGCAATCAGAAAACCGACTTCCAGACACGCCTCCATTTCCGTAATACCAAAAATAATGGAATACTTTTTTTCTATAGCAAGTAAAAGCTGGACAAATGAAAGGGAATCAAGCCCCAGGTCCTTGTACAGATTGTTTTTTATGTCAGAAACCGGCAGTTTGGCTGTTTCTCTTATCATCCGGATCACTTCATCACGAATCATCGTCCCAAAATCCCCTCCTTATCCTTTTGGCTATTTCGTACAAAAAAAGACCTGCATCCTGCTATCAGGCCGGATGCAGGCTTTCTGTTATTTATTCAAGCAGAATTCCTCCGCTGACCGAAAATTGGACGGTTGTTTCCGTGGTAACGCCTTCTGCCCTAATTCCCATAATAACTCCAACAAGAGAACCAGCTGGAATGGGTTCATTAATCTCTGTCAAGGAACCGCTTACCAGTGTGTATTTAGGAACCACACCACCACCTGCCGGAGCTATAAAAGGAGACGAGTATGTTATGGTATTCTGCAGTATGGTAAATACCATTCCACCTGTTAACTGACCGGGCGTAGCTGAAGTTAAAACTGTAAGGGCGGCAAATGGGTACACACTAACTCCGTCTTCCAGGTTAACTGCCGCTTTAGCTCCAAACAACACATACAGATTTTTTACCACTGCGTCATAAGGCATAACAAACGTACAACGATAAAATTGTGTGTAATTAACAGAATTAAACGTAATCGTCCCTGCCGCCCAGTCACCGGCCTGAAGCTGTGTCGGATCGCTGGAAACAACAGGATTTGCTTCAAATCCGGCAAATTGAATAATTGACGGATTTCCCTGAGCATCCGTACTAACCTGGGCCTCACTATTTTCGATCGAAAATGGAATTACTCCTGAATTCCTGATACTTCCTGGTCCTTCAGGACCAGTGGCACCAGTGACCCCAGTGGCTCCAGTAGACCCGGTAACCCCAGTGGCTCCGGTATCTCCAGTGGCTCCAGTGGACCCGGTGGCTCCTGTATCTCCGGTAGACCCGGTAACCCCAGTAGCTCCGGTATCTCCGGTATCTCC
>NZ_FQZD01000069.1 GCF_900141835.1 Propionispora hippei DSM 15287
GACTTGCATGTGTTAGGCACGCCGCCAGCGTTCGTCCTGAGCCAGGATCAAACTCTCCATAAAGTTTTATTTATGGAGCCTTTTGATGGCTCTATAATTGTTTAAAGAATTATTTATTGTGACTGTATCACCTAAGTGATACGAGTCCGCACATCTGGCATATTGTTTATACCTTACATTGTTCAGTTTTCAGAGAACACCGGACTGCGTTACCGCAGTTCCTGTTGACCGCCGCCTTGCGACAGCTTTTATATACTATCACATCAGCTTTTGCCTGTCAACCTGTTTTTTATTGGCTTTCTTACCATTTCCTGCCGCCGTGTTCAGCGACTTTTATATAATAGCATTTTCAATGAATTATGTCAAATAGCAATTTCTACAAAACAAATTGTTAGCTTTGTCTAAATTTCTTAATTACCCAAATAACTTATGTTATAATCTTGGTGAGATTATTCCGGTCTGTACATCGTACAGCGCTGGCTTTTAGGAGAACATATGAAAAATCATTATGTTATCATTATTTTTTCCGCTCTCGTTTTATTAGTAATGACTATAACCGGCTGCCCCAATACAACTGACCAGCTTCCTTACATTGACTTTAATCGCCCGGCGGACGAAACAGTCAGCCAAAAGGAGGATTCTGTGCAGCGGCCTATTTTCATTGCTCTGGCCAGCGTCATGTCTCCCCATGAAACAATTATCTATTATCGCAAAATTGCCGACTATGTTTCAAAAGAAACAGGGCGGCCCGCTGTATTGGTTCAGCGCAAAACGTATGCGGAGGTTAATTTGCTACTGGCCAACGGCGATGTAGATATTGCCTTTCTCTCTACCGGCGCCTACAGCTCCTATCAAGGAATGAATGAGATCGAACCCTTGGTTATGACGGAACATGACAATTCGGTTCTCTACACGGCCGATGTAATTGTCCATAAAGATAGCAATATCCATTCCATCAGTGATCTGCAAGGCAAGGTATTCGCTTTTACCGATCCGTTAAGTTACTCAGGCCATATGGTCATTGAGGACTACCTGCGCGACCACAATACATTACCGGAGCGTTTTTTTCAGCGTTATTTCTATACCTATAGTCACGACAAATCACTCTGGGCCGTTGCCAACCATATAGCCGATGGCGCCAGCTTCGACAGCCAAATTTATGAGTATGTTAAAATTCGTAATCCGGAACTGGCAGCCAATGTTCGCATTATCACCTCGATGGAGCCGGCACCTACCGGTCCGGTTGTTATCAGCCAACGGGTTCCGCCGGAACAAAAAGAAGAATTACGCCGTATCTTTTTGAGTATGCATCAAGATCCGGAAACAGCGGCAGCCATGCAAAAACTGGTTATTGACCGGTTTGTCCCCCCCGCCCCTGATTTATATGATCCCTTGCGAAAGCTTTACAAGCGGACAGGTGCACGACCATGATTAAATTGCAAAAAATCAGTATCTATTATAAAATCAATGCGATCATTATCGGTATTCTACTCTTATTCAGCATCATTATCGGCGTCATCATGATCGGAACTACCGAACGGCTTTTAAATTACCAAATGGAAAAACGGGGAGCGGAAGTAGCAACCTATATTGCCAGTCTCAGCAACAATGATATTTTACTGGACGATCATTACGCCCTCTTTGACCGTTTAAATAAGGCTAAAAACAATAATGACGACATTCGTTACATCTTAATTACCGATTCCTATGGCCGGGTTCTGGCTCATACGTTTTCCGGACTCCTCCCGCAAGGCCTGGCCAATACACCCAAGTCTTCACCGGCCAAAATTGCCTTTACACCGCCCATTGCTTTGGATAATGCCACCCCAGAGGGCTATCAAATCGCCAAATACAACAGCAATGAAGGCTTGGTCCGCGAAATTATTGTCCCCATTGAAGCAGGCTCCATTGGCTTTGTCCGGGTCGGTATGCTGGAAAAAACCACACAGAAATTATTAAATAAGAATATTAATGAGTTTTTCATCATCACGTTAATCCTTTGCAGCCTCGCTTCGCTTTTCGCCACCCGCTTGTCGTCCATTATCATCCGGCCGGTTGCCCGGCTGGCAAGAGCAACGAAAGAAATTGAACGTGGTAACTTTTCTATAAAGACTGAAGTAACTACGGAAGATGAGATCGGTCATCTGGCTTCTGCTTTTAATCAAATGGCTGCTACTCTGGAACAAAAGAAACAGGAAAATAACCGCTTGCTGGAAGAACTTCGTACAAAGGAAGCTTTGCGGGCCGTATTAATGAATAAGCTCTATAACATCCAGGAGGAAGAACGAAAACGGATATCCCGTGAACTGCATGATGAAACCAATCAATCATTAGCTTCCTTACTGGCCTACATGAAGGTGCTGTTATCCAAATTGACCGATGAGCACCAAAAGACGCTTCTCTTAGGAGCCCGTGACGTAGCTGTAAATGTGCTGGAAGGGCTTCGTAAAATGGCCGTAGAACTGCGCCCTCCCATCCTGGACGATTTAGGAATTATCGCTGCCATGGAAAAATATATCCAGACGTTCCGCAACCAGCATCTTATGGACGTCAGCTTTTTAACATCCCCTTCCCCGCCTTTATTAGCTAATGAAATTTCACTGGCCCTATACCGCATCCTGCAGGAAAGCCTGACCAATATAGCTAAACACGCCCAAGCTACTCAAGTCTACATAACTTTATCCTGCTATGAAAATAAGGTTACCTTAATGATCGAAGACAATGGAAAAGGAATAACTACAGAAGCTTTGGAAAAAGCTCACAAAAACGGCCGGCTCGGAATTTACGGAATGAAGGAGCGAGCCGAACTGCTGGGTGGCAATTTTGAATTTGAAACGACCGCCGGCAAGGGCACATTAATTACTGTTCAATTACCAATGCGTTTGGAGTGAATGTTATGTATAAAATAAAGGTTATCCTAGCTGACGATCATTCTGTTCTAAGAACCGGACTAAAGCTGCTGTTAAACAACGAACCTGATTTTAAAGTAGTCGGCGAGGCTTCCGACGGAGCTTCAGCGCTGGAACTGCTGACAACCTTAGCTGCCGATGTGTTAATTCTAGATTTATCGATGCCTAACATGGGCGGTCTGGAATGTATCAAGGAGATAAAAAGCCGTAAGCTTTCCACCAAAATTCTTGTCCTCAGCATGTTTGAGGACGAAAACTACATTAAAGAGGCCATGCAGTCAGGCGCCTTAGGCTATGTGGAAAAACATGCGGTAGATACGGAACTCTTTGATGCTGTTAGAGTCGTAGCCAAAGGCAAACGCTATCTGAGTCCCAAAAACTCGCAATTGCTTTTAAACAGTTTTTTGACCGGCAGGGAAATGGAAGCTCCTGCGACCGATCCCTATACGTTGCTAAGCTCCCGGGAGAGGGAAGTTCTTAAGCTCATTGTCCGTGGCTACTCTATGACCCAGATTGGCGACTGTCTATGTATCAGTGTCAAAACAGTCGATACCTACAAAACCAGGATGATGGAGAAGTTAAACTGTACTCAGAAAAGTCAACTGGTAGAATACGCTCTAAAGCATGGCTTACTGCCCGTACAATCGTAATACCTTCTCCCTTTATTAAATTGAATAGCTTTTTTATGCGTAGTGTTTTTTCCTACGCATTTTTTTATGTTTTTCTTACGGTAAAATCAGCAGTTTTACCGATACCTAAATTTTCTGTATAGTGCGATAATTAGGGCACATGAATTCTATGTACAAAATACAAAAAGGAGCGTGTACTATGCAAAGCAAGAAAGGTTATTGGAAACGCATTCTCGCAGCCGGTGCTGCCACTGTCGTCCTGACATCCGGTATGAGTTTTATCGGTATGTCACCGGTCCAGGCTAAGGCGGTCCCACAGATTTTCGATTTTGAGGCCCATCGTGGCGGTCGTGACGCCCGTCCGGAAAATACCCTGATATCTTTTGCGTATGCCATGGAACTGGGAGTAACTACACTGGAAATGGATATGCAATTGACCAAGGACGGACAAATCGTCATCAGTCACAATCCGTTTATGAGCCACAATCTGGCCAAAGGCCCGGACGGAAAATATGTAGCACCTAACCAGTATGATATCCGTACCATGACGCTGGCGCAGGTAAAGCAGTTCGACATAGGTACAATGAATCCGGAAGCCGGCGATTATTACGAAGGACACGGTAAAACCCAACTGTCCGTTCCCGGCACCAAACTTCCGACTCTGGAAGAAGTATTTGAATTAGCTAATGCTTATGGCAATGATAAAATCATGTTTAATATTGAGACCAAATGTTATCCCGATCCGGCTTTCCCAGAAGCAAAAAACAGCCCAGATCCGGCAGTCTTTGTCAAAAAGTTCTATGAGATCGTGAAAAAGTATCATATGGAAGACCGGGTCATGCTGCAATCCTTCGACTGGCGAACCCTGAAAGAAATGAAAAAACTGGACCCCAATATTACTTTGGTTGCTTTAACCTGTGAGCAGCCTTCCTGGGGACGGGATAGCCAGTGCCGTCAGCCCTATGAAAAAGGTGCTTCCCCCTGGATGGCCGGCCTTGATATTGATACTTTTAAAGGCGATTATATCAAAGCAGCTAAAGCGATTGGCGCCGATGTAGTATCTCCCTATTGGGAAGAACTTTCTAATGAAATGGTAACCGAGGCTCATGAATTAGGCATTAAAGTCGTTCCCTGGACAGTAAACAGCCCGGACAAAATGAATATGCTAATTGATATGGGCGTTGATGGAATGATTTCTGATAAGCCTTGGATATTGCGCAAGGTACTAATTGACCGTGGTATGGCCGTAGCCAATCCGACCGTTAATGCAAATAGTCCTTATCATACCGGTACGGATATTGTAACAGGCAGCACCCAAACAGCGAAAAAGGGCGGCGATTCTGCCGAATAAGGCCCCCTTTTCTCGCTTAGCCGTCGTCTCAGTGAAGTAGGCCCAGGGGGCCGCCTTCCTGAGACAACGGCAAATTAATAAATAAAAAGGAGAACACCGATGTTTGATTTTATGAAACCGGCCCCACATACTCCCCGGTTACCTGCCGAGGAGATTGATAAAAAATATCCTAAATCCCGTCTTCAGGTATTTTGCAGTGTTTATTTCGGCTACGCCGCCTATTATCTGACCAGAAGCAATTTTCCGCTGGCCGCACCGCATCTGATCAAGCATTTTGGCTTTTCCACCGCCGATGTCGGCAATGTTCGCGCAGCCTTAGGTCTGGCTTACGGCCTTAGTAAATTTGTCATGGCTACCTGGTCCGACCGCAGTAATCCCCGCTATTTTATGAGTATCGGTCTCTTACTTTCCGCTGTTGTGAATTTCTTTTTCCCTTTTGCCGGCAGCGTTGCCGCCATGTGGGTACTTATGTTTATTAACGGTTGGTTTCAAGGGATGGGCTGGCCGCCGGCCGGCCGTACAATGACGCATTGGTTTTCCGTCAGTGAACGCGGGACTAAAATGGGTATTTGGAACACGGCCCATAATATCGGCGGCGGACTCATTGCCCCGATTTGCATTTGGGCGTTAGGTACTTACGGCTGGCAGGGAATGTTCTATGTTCCTGGTGTAATTTGTGCATTACTGAGCTTATATGTATTTTTAACCCTGAAAGACACTCCACAATCCGAAGGGCTGCCCTCCATTGAAGAATACAAAAATGATTATCCCACAGTCGCAACCAATGTAAATCCGGAAAAAGAATTGACGGTAAAAGAAATTCTTTTCAATTATGTATTAAATAACAAGTACGTATGGCTGATCGCTTTTGCCAACGCCTTTGTTTATTGCGTACGGTATGGCGTGCTAGACTGGTCGCCTACCTATTTGATGCAAGTAAAGCAACTGTCCGTTAAAAGCTCTGGCATTGGGTATTTCCTCTTTGAATACGCCGGTATTCCCGGAACTCTGCTTTGCGGCTGGTTAAGTGATAAAGTGTTTAAAGGACGCCGTTCGCCGGTTACCTTTATCTTCATGGCGCTTACCTTAGTTTCCGTTTTTCTTTATTGGAAAAATCCTGTAGGCAATCCAATGCTTGACATCATTGCTTTATCCTCGATTGGCTTCTTAATCTATGGGCCGGTTATGTTGATCGGTGTCAGTGCCCTAGATATGGTTCCGAAAAAAGCCGCCGGAACGGCAGCAGGTTTTACCGGACTATTCGGTTATCTTTTCGGTACAGTAGGTGCCAGCTCGGGCATCGGTTATGCGGTTAAAAGCTTTGGCTGGGATGCCGGTTTCTATATTTTAATCGCCTCCTGTATCATAGCAATGCTATTCCTGGCTATGACCTGGAACTTTAAAGCTACCAGTGAAAAGGCATAAGATTAGTTTATCGCTCGAGTAAGTTAACTAGTTTGATTTCCACTGCCTAATTAGGCATTACATTTCTTCCTCTATACTATATACATGATTATGTTTATGGACCGAACTTGTTTCGGTCTTCTTTTTTTATTAATGCAGCGATCATTAGCTACATTGTCGCAAGCAGTCTATACAGTCTCTTATATCAAGGTAATATAGTAAGACTAGCAAGATTAGTTCCCTTGAAACGATTTGACTTATTTGCTGGAAGCTATCTAATGAGACGTTTCCCACGGCCTTTATGGAAAAAGACGGTCCGAAGGATGCCGGCAGAGGCAGATTGCGTTAAGAAATCCGATTGTTTGAGCGAAGCGAGTTTCGAATTTTAGGAATCTGCCTCTGCCGGCAAGTCTTTTGTAGTATCAGGCCTAGATTTTTTGCTCCCCTTTTGTATCATGACAAAAGGGGAAATGATGGTTGGAGATAGCCTAGATCATTAAAAAAGAGTAACAGACTTAATCCTAACCTTGCCCTACCATAGCAATGCAGTAAATCCTGTTGCTCACAAAGAAAAAACACCCACCAAGGTGAGTGTTTTTCTCTTAACCAGCGGGTGTATCCCTGATTTTGTGTAAACTCCAAATAGCATAAAAAAGAGCAATATTTTTTAAGAGGGCAAAACAGTCAGATAGGCTGATTGCCCCTCTGTTAGCATTATACGAAAACTAGCCCGGCTGTCAAGCTAGTCCAGCCGGTCGGCAAAGAATATTTCTAATTGGGAATGGATTTGTCCCCAGTCTTTACGTCGCCCCGTCCACTTTTTAGTAATATCAATCATAGCCAGGTACAACATTTTTAACAAGCTGTCATCAGTAGGAAATACGGATTTTGCCTTAGTC
>NZ_FQZD01000070.1 GCF_900141835.1 Propionispora hippei DSM 15287
GGGTTATCGCTTAACCCTTTTAAGATACAAGCTTGTACAACATCTCGATGGACATCTACTCCACAACAACAGGGTAACAAGGCTTGCACTACAACCACCCCTCGTACGTAATTAGCAGGATGGATTGTCTGATTTTTTAAAGTTTATTGTTCGCTGTTTATCAGCAATTCTCTGTACTCTA
Organism: Propionispora hippei DSM 15287; assembly: GCF_900141835.1. Taxonomy (NCBI): domain Bacteria; kingdom Bacillati; phylum Bacillota; class Negativicutes; order Selenomonadales; family Sporomusaceae; genus Propionispora; species Propionispora hippei. Next base: position 182 of record NZ_FQZD01000070.1, read on the forward strand.
AGACAATCTGATCATGTTCTAAAAGCGGAGTTATCTCCAAACCGTCCCTCGATCTATTCCTGCTCCTTTGAGTATACCATGTCCGACTTGTTTTCATCGATTCTCCTGTGACTTACTCCTTTTTGTCATGGTTGTTCTCGCGATATTATGGTTGGAAGTTAGCGGTTTTTGGGCCGGACTTTGGCGGAGTCTGGTCAGGTTTGACCGGTAGAAAGAGGCAGTTGTGAAAGTTGCGGTTCCCTGCCGGCCGGGTGCTTCATAGGCTGATAGTGAAGGGGAAATTTCATTGAACCGGCAGGAGGGATGAATCAGGTGTTGCGGGATATCCGGGAGAAAAGTGTCCCTTTAGGAAAACACCGGCTGCCGCCGCTGCCATATCCGTATGATGCGCTGGAACCGGTTATTGGTGAAGAGACCTTGCGTATCCATCATGACAAACATCATCAGGCTTATGTGGATGGATTGAACAAGGCCGAGCTTCAGATGGCGCAGGCGCGGGCTGAAGGGGATTACACTTTCGTTAAGTACTGGGAGAATGAATTGGCGTTTCAAGGTTCGGGACATATTTTGCACAGTGTGTACTGGACTATTCTGGCGCCAGAGGGCTATGGCGGCAGACCGGGACCGGTAACGAGGCAGCAGATGACCGCCCGCTTTGGCAGTTTTCGGGCCGGCATGGAACAGTTTATGGCCGCCACCGCCAAGGTGGAGGGATCGGGCTGGGGCATACTGGTTTGGAATCCAGCCTGGCAGGCACTGGAGATACTGACGGCTGAAAAACATCAGAACCTGACCCAGTGGGGATCGATTCCCATTCTGGTTATTGATGTATGGGAGCATGCCTATTACCTGGATTACCAGAATAAGCGGGAGGACTATATTCAACGCATTATGGAGCTGATTGACTGGGATGAGGTGGAAAATCGATTGTGCCTGGCCATCAAGGGTAAGCTGCCGTTGATTATGACCTGACTGTTTGGTCCGGACAAATGCTGCAGCAACAGGATACTGTATGTTTTTCCTGATCTTTTGGCAACCTAGTACCGTATCATCTCTAAAACTGTAGGTAATGACGGGGAGATTTTTCGTAAAGCAAGGCGGAGGAAGTCGGCATACCGGACGTATGCCGACTGACGGCAATTGCAGTGAAAAATGTACCGTCAGTATCCACGGGATTAGGGGTGATGCGGTACAACCATATACGGGACTGTATTGCGGTGAAAGCAGCCGCTTTTGCTGCTATACAGTCATTTGCCCGGAGACTAAGTCGCATTTATTTTGGAAGGGGATACAGACCGTCAGCGTGACTCAGTCGCCGGCTAGTAAAGGCCAGATCAAGGAGGAATTGCTGATGGAGCTCAGTATTGTCATCCCGACCTATAACGAACGGGATAATGTTGTTGCGATTGCCAGCCGGATACAGGCGAGCCTGCCGGCCGGGACCGGGTATGAAATTTTGTTTGTCGACGACAGTTCCGATGATACGCCTGAGATACTAAAACAATTGGCCAAGAAGGATAGTCATGTGCGGTGGTTTCACCGCAGTAATCGCCGGGGGTTGGCTCAGGCGGTGGCTGAAGGGATTGAGGCATCGGACAGTGAGTATATCATCGTGATGGATGCCGATCTCCAGCATCCGCCGGAAATCCTTCCTCTGATAGTGGAACGTTTGAGGCAGTACGATGTGGTGATTCCCAGCCGGTTTATTCCGGGCGGCTCCGACGGGGGACTAAACGGGTGGCGCAAGCTGGTATCCTGGGTGGCAAGAAAGCTGGCCAATCTGGCCATAAGGCGGCTGCGTGACATTTCCGACGCTACCAGTGGCTATTTTGGCTTGCGGCGGGCGGTAGTAGACCATATTCGGCTGGAGCCTGTAGGGTGGAAAATTCTGCTCGAAATCCTCGTAAAAGGAAAGTACCGGACCGTGCATGAATTGCCTTACTCTTTTGCCGTCCGTGATCAAGGCGTTTCTAAGATGTGCCTGCGGGAGCAGTGGAACTATCTGCGGCACGTGGCGAGGCTGCTCTGGACAAGCCCCCAGGATATGCGGTTTATCCTATTTTGTCTTATTGGGGCTATTGGCGTAGTCGTTAATATGAAGCTATTGAACTTTTTTATCAGCCTGGAGCTATGGGGTGATTTGCAGGCGTCCTGTATGGCGTCGTTCCTGGCTATGGTCCATAATTTCCTGTTAAACAACTGGCTGACCTGGCGGGACCGGAGCCTGGCGCCGGTCAGCCTGATCAAACGGTTTCCTCCTTATCTTATGGTATCCTGTCTGGGTATTTTGGTTACCGGACTGACGGCAAAAGGCTTCACCCTGCTGGGTTGGAATATTTATGCCGGCCAGTTTGCCGGCATAGTAGCGGCCGCCTGCTGGTCGTTCACTCTAAACAACCGCTGGGTATGGCTGTTGCCGGCCCCAAGCTGCGAGACGGCTAAGCTTGTGGTTACCCAGGAAAGTGCGCTGGAGAAGGTCGTTGATGAAACTGTTATATAGACATCCGGTCTGGCTGGCCTGCGGGGTGCATCTGCTATGTATGTATATTGGTGTGACGCTGGCTGCCAGTCTGGTCCAGCGACCGCCGGCCGGTTTTGTGAATCCCGGCGTGTATGGTCTGCCTGAGCTTGCCAATGCTTTATTCAAATGGGACGCCCATTGGTATACCTTTGTAGCTGAACATGGCTATAGCAAGCAGTCCATCGTTTTCTTTCCTTTATTTATCCTGCTTATTAAAGCGGTGGCAAGTAGCGGACTGAGTTATGCGCTGGCAGGTTTCCTGGTGAGCAATGTCTGCGCTTTAATTACCTATCCTCTTTTGTACCGCCTGTTGCGGCTGGACTTTCCGGAGCAGTTGGCTATTCGCGGCCTGTTGGTTTATGCGCTGTTTCCCACCTCCTTTTTTTTGCAGAGCGTATACACGGAGCCGCTCTTTTTAGTATGCACCTTTTCCTGCGTCTATCTGTGCCGGCGGCGCAACTGGGTTTATGCCGGGCTGTGGGGTGCTCTGGCGGCATTAACAAGAAATATCGGGGTTGTACTAAGCCTGTTTATGCTTTATGAAAGCTACCGGACTTATGGCAACAGAATAGGCCGGGCGGTGGCCCGCCTGGCGTTCTTGTTTCCGCTGATGGCTTTTCTGGGCTTTTGCCTGTACAATTACCGGCAATTTGGCGATGGATTCGCGTTTTTGCACGGACAGGAGGCCTGGGGACGTCAGTTTGGACTGCCCTGGAGCAACTTATGGCATAATATGCTGTATATCAGTCGTGGTGTGTCCATCTTTGAAATAGGGGTAATCGCCGATCAGCTACTTGTATTGGTTGCTCTGGTTTGCCTGGCAGCCGGCGGCTTTTGCGGTGTTCAGCCGTCCTACCTGCTCTTGGGCGGAGCCTGGCTGTTAATACCGCTGCTGTCGACTTCAACAGTATATCCTTTGTATAGCCTGGCCCGCTTTGTGTTGGTTATTTTTCCGGTCTATTTTGTCTTGGCCAAGCTGCCGAAATTCTGGTATTGTGCCTGGCTGTTGGCCAGTGCAGCCGGGTTGATCTTTTTTACGGCGGCCTTCAGCAGTTGGTATTGGATTGGCTAGTACCTTGTCAATCCTAAAACTGTAGAATACTGGCGAAACTATTTTTTTGCAAGGCAAGGCGGGGGAAGGCATGCCGGAAGTATGCTGACTGACAACGAAAAGGGCTTGCGGCAAATATACCGTTAGTATTCACGGAGCAAGGTTTGATAAGGTACTATTGATACAAAACAGCCAGAGTTTGCCCGCTCCGGGGGCATACTCTGGCTGTTTTTAAACGGTTGACTTTATCGGGGGTTTATAGCTACGATAGTAACGAAACCATAAAATGGCACAGGAAGGGTTATTCCAGCTTTAGAGGTCCGGTTTCCACCAACTGGTCAATATCCACGGTAATCGTATTGCCTTTTTCCATGTAGGTGACTTCGGCCTTGCTGGTGCCCTTGTCGACCTTTTCCAGCCATACGTCGTTACTGCGGTACAGGACACCGATTACATCGGGAGAATTGATAATTTCTTCCGCCCTGGTGGCTTTCATCAAATCATCCTCTCTTTTCCGTTTAGTATGTGCCGGAAAGAAAGGAGTATGTAAGTTGTTTTTTTAAAAAGTTACGGAAAGAAGGGAATCTCTTGAAGCATTACCGGAAAGAACTGACTTTTCATATTCCCGGCCGGCGAGGCTTTTTAAACATAACCGGCTATGTGGCGGAAGCGCTGCGGGAAAGCGGCATTAAGGAGGGCCTGTTGCTCTGCAATGCTATGAATATTACGGCCAGCGTGTTCATCAATGACGATGAGCCGGGCTTGCACCAGGATTTTGAAGTCTGGCTGGAAAGGCTGGCACCTGAAAAACCCTACAGCCAATACCGGCATAACGGTTATGAAGATAACGCCGATGCTCATTTAAAGCGGACAGTCATGGGGCGGGAGGTGGTTGTTGCCGTAACCGGCGGCAGGCTGGATTTTGGCACCTGGGAACAGATTTTTTATGGTGAATTCGACGGAAAACGGGATAAGCGGGTATTGATTAAAATTATTGGCGAGTAGGAAACAACTAGACTTGAAATTTGCTGATTTCTCCCTGCAGGTTCGTGGCCAGTCTGGCCAGCGTCTGACTGGCGGAGGAAACCTCTTCCATCGATGCCAGCTGTTCCTCCGTAGCGGCGGAAACTGTCTGTGTTTCACTGGCTGCCGCCCGGCTTAACGTGTCGATTTCTTTGGCTGCCATAGCGACGTGCTGACTGCTGGCCGCCATCTGCTCTATGGCAGCGGCGATTTCTGTTACTTGTTCGGAAGTCTGGTGAATGACTGTGACAATTTCCTGAAAAACCTGGCCGGAAGTGCTGACGACTTCCGTACCCAGCTTGACTTCCCGGGAGCCTTCCTCCATGGCTACAACCGCCATTTCGGTATCACTCTGGATTTCTCCGATTAAGGTTGATATTTGCTTGGCTGCGTCCTGAGACTGTTCGGCCAGTTTGCGCACTTCTTCAGCGACAACCGCGAAACCACGGCCCTGCTCACCGGCCCGGGCCGCCTCAATAGCAGCGTTTAGGGCCAGCAGGTTGGTCTGGCCGGAGATGCCGGAAATGGTGTCGACAATTTGCCCGATTTCCTTGGAGCGTTCCCCCAGTTTGGCTACTACCCGGGCCAGGGTAGTTACAGTATTGTCGATATGCTGCATTTGAGCCACGGCTTTCTGAATGGATGCATCGCCCTGATTGGCCTTGCCGGCAGCCTGCTGTGAACTGGTGGAGGCTTCCGCCGTATTGGCGGAAATTTGCTCAATGCCGGCGGACATCTGTTGGGCTATGGCTGAAGTTTCGTTAGCGGTAGTTACCTGGTTTTCCAGCTCTTTGGCCACTTCGGTGATGGCCAGAGCTACCTGGTTGGCAGCCTGGGCCGACTGTCCGGCGCCGGAGCTTAGCTCCTCCGAAGAAGCGGCTACCTGTTCAATAGAAGTACTAACCTGGTTGATCAGGCCCTGCAGGCTGGAACGGGTGTGTTCCAGCGCCTCCGCCAACTGCCCCAGTTCGTCGCGTCGCTGGGGCATCAGCCGCTGGACGCGAAAATCACCGGTGGCAAAGGTGCGGCAAAGCTCCACCATGGCCGTAAGCGGGACAGTAATATTTCTGGCGATGGCTATTCCGCTGCCGATCAGGAGCAGGCAGGACAATAGGAAAATAGACACAACGATGATCATGGCCCGGGCGAAATAGTCCTCGCTGGCCTTGTTGGTCTGTTCCGACAGAGTAACATAGTAATTGGATAGCTCCTGTAATCCGCCGATAAAGGCCAGCGCCAGCGGCTCGACCTGGGTGGTGTATAGCGCAAAGGCCTCGTTATTTTTGTGCTGCGCCGCCAGACTTAGCACCTCTTTTCGTGCTTCCCGGTATTTGCTCAGCGTCGCGTTGGATTTGGTCAACAGGGCCCGGGCGTTGTCATCAAGCGGTAGTTTATCGATAAACTGCAGTTTTTCATTGACCTTTTGGGCCGCGTCCTGCAATGTGGCTTGTAGTTCCTGCCCTTTTTTATCGTCCACGGTGAGCATGGTCTCTAAAATAGCTCCGTTGGCCTTGCGGGTCAAATCGCGAATTTCGCCGATTGTCTGCACCGGAACCAGTCGTTCCTGGTATAGTGCGGTCATGGCGTTATGGGAATGATTTAAGTAATAAAAACCGGTATAACCAATGCAACTTATAGCAAGTAGTGCTACAGCAATTAAGCTGGCAAGTTTATAAAGGACTTTTAAATTGGCAAATAAACCCATAGAATCCTCCTCTGACTATACGGTGATATAAGTACAATAAATCTGCGTAAATAGGACTTGAAAAAGCTGCTCACCTACCTTTCTGGCGCGGTTGCTAGAAAGTGTGGAAAGGAATGAAACTTTTCCGGCAGCCGTGTAATGGGAACCATCTGTTTGCGTGTTATAAATGTAACAGGAAAGCCTTTATGTAACATAATAACCTTTTGTTAC
>NZ_FQZD01000071.1 GCF_900141835.1 Propionispora hippei DSM 15287
CACGCCGCCAGCGTTCGTCCTGAGCCAGGATCAAACTCTCCATAAAGTTTTATTTATGGAGCCTTTTGATGGCTCTATAATTGTTTAAAGAATTATTTATTGTGACTGTATCACCTAAGTGATACGAGTCCGCACATCTGGCATATTGTTTATACCTTACATTGTTCAGTTTTCAGAGAACACCGGACTGCGTTACCGCAGTTCCTGTTGACCGCCGCCTTGCGACAGCTTTTATATACTATCACATCAGCTTTTGCCTGTCAACCTGTTTTTTATTGGCTTTCTTACCATTTCCTGCCGCCGTGTTCAGCGACTTTTATATAATAGCATGCCTTGTTACTTATGTCAACACCATTTTCGTTTTTTCTATATCGAAATATGACCAGTGATCTTGTCTCCTTTAAAAGCGTAAAAGAAAAGCTGCACCGGTAGAACATATGTAAATAGAGAACAAAGTCTTGCACAAAAAAGCCTGTAAAGTAATTATGATTTCAGAGTAAGCATACTATCTTCCGGCTCCACTTTTGTTTTTATAGTAAAGAAAAACTCAGCGCCATTACCCGCTTCACTTTCCACCCAAATTTGCCCTCCATGAAATTCAATAATCCGCTTGACCAAAGCCAGACCAATTCCTGAACCTTCCACCTGATTATCCAGTTTGTCAAACAACCCAAAAATCTTATCAAAGTATTGCGGTGCGATACCTGGCCCGTTATCACTTACAAAATATATGGTCTCATCATCAATCGTAATATATCCTATTACGATTTTCCCATTAGGCTTGTCCATAAATTTGATTGCGTTTTCAATTAGATTTTGCATAACTTCTCTGATTCGATTTTTATCTCCCCAAAACTCCGGAATCTCTTCCTGAATGTGAATATCAATATGTTTAGCCCGGATGCTTTCATTCAACAGCTCAACAACTTCTTTTGAAAGTTTGGTTAATGAGACATTCTCTGAGGGATTTGCCATTCTGCCAATTCGGGAAAGTTCCAGCAGTCCGTCCAAAAGTTCAGCCATTTTGTTTGTAGCATTTTTTATGCGACTTAAGTCCGATTGAACTCTTTCATATTTCCCTTGTGCAATATCTTTACCAATGATTCCGGCAAACCCTTTAATTGTGATCAACGGACTTCGTAAGTCGTGAGAAACCGTATAGGTAAATCTCTCCAACTCGGCATTTTTATTGACCAAATCCTTTGTATAATTATCAATATCAGCCTGGGCTGATCTTAGAGAGATAACCATATTATAAAAGCTATTATATACTCGCTTGATTTCATCATTATAATCATGTTCAATCGGACCCAGAGACAAATTGCCACTGGCGACCTGATTAACGGAAGCCGATAATTTGACTAAAGGGTTTAACATGCGCCGGTTAATGACATAAGTCAATATAGCTATATATACGATCATGATGCTGCAAAAAAACAAGATAGCATTCCTTATGTTTTGTTGCAATATGCTGCCTATCTCATCTCCCATATAAACCAAGGCCAGTTTTAATCCGGTTTCTCCAATGGGCGCATACGCGACAAACTGATTCGCCTGTTTCAATTCCATAAAACCTGCATCATTGTCCTTCAAGATAGTTTCTCCCAATAACTTGGCTTCCTGATCAGATTCTGAGGAAACCTGGCCTACCAGGCCTTTAAGTTTTTGCGTACCTAAGTAAGTTCCATCAGATGTCACAATATAGGCATAACCATTTTTGCCTACTTTTAATTGGTTTACATACTCTTGCAGTTTATCAAGGGTAAAATCGGCAGTAGCTACGCCAATACGCTTATTATCCTTAATGACCGGTGATACAATACTAATCCAACTCTTCCCGTAAACATCCCGGTAAGGCGGGGAAACAGCAAAGGGACTCTTCGTATCCATCCCCATATTATACCAGGGCGCGCTAAAATAATGCCTATCATTATAGGACCAGTCTACAACCGCTTGATTATTTCTGTCTCTATAGACATACAGCAAATAAAAATTAGATCCGGGATTAATAACTCCAGGCTCAAATGCTAAAGAATGTCCGGAAAATGCATCGTTTTTCAGGGATAATTTCTCCATAAATTTTATGGTTAAGGCTTCATCATATTGCGGCACAGTTTCAATCAACTCAGCAAGACTGAGCGCATCATTCGCATGCACCCGGATAGGAACATATAGTTGATTAGCCTCTTTTTCCGCCTGACTGATTAATCCGGTTCTAATTTGAGCCAGAGTAGTATCGTGAAACTGAGACAACATAAAATATGCCTGCACACCAAAAACAATAAAAGTAATCGACGCAATCAAGACAAGCAGCACTGTTTTTATGCTAACCATTTTTTCTGCCCCCTTCTTGATTGCCCCACGACTCAGTAAAATCATATTAATAGGGCACCTTATTCCAGCCAATCCAATAAAAGTTAAGTTCTTTCATTAAGCTAATAAAGCGCTCATAATCTAAAGGCTTAATCACATAACTATTTACATAACTATCATAGGCAGCAATCATATCCTTTTCACTTTCCGATGAGGATAATACAACTACCGGAATATGTTTCAACCGTTCGTGTTGTTTGATCTTGAGCAGCACCTGCAATCCGTCAATTTTAGGCAGCCTTAAATCAAGCAAAATAAGATTGGGAAGAGGGTGTTCCGAGCGATTGGCAAACTGCTCTACACCGTATAGGTAATTAAGCGCAGCCTCCCCGTCAGTTACATGCAGGACCCGGTTGCTAATTCTGTTTTCCTCAAAACAACGCAAAATTAACTCCGCATGATCTAAATTGTCTTCTACCAGCAGAATTACCAAAGGCTCTCCGTTCATGTAATCCTCTCCCTTTTTATCAACTAATACCCTTCAATCCCGGCACAGCAAGATATATTTATACGTTTTTAAAAAGCTTTTAACATCTTCTTCCGGCAAAGGTTTACTGGCAAAATATCCCTGGAAAGTATCACAACAGTATTCAGTTAGCAACCTGGCCTGATCTTGGGTCTCCACTCCTTCCGCCACCACAGATAAGCCAAACATATGAGCTAACTTAATAATGGCTTCCGTGATATTATTGTGGCGATTGGTTTCGCTAATATCATCAATAAAAGACTTGTCAATCTTTACAGCATGAATAGGTAAATTCTTAAGATAGCTCAAAGAAGAATAGCCTGTCCCAAAATCATCCAATTCAATATACATTCCGAAATTTTTTAAGCTATCTAATTTGCCCACCGAAGCTGTAAAGGATTCCATAAGCAGACTTTCCGTAATCTCCAGACCAATCATTTGCGGAGGAATATTCGCCTGTTCAATAATACTCTTTACTTTTTCAACAAAATCCGTTTGCATTAATTGAACACTGGACAAATTGACCGATATGCGAAGCTCCGGATACTGTTCATATAAACGGGAAGCAAAATCGCAGGCCTCCTGCAACACCCAGTACCCAATGGACACAATCAACCCCATTTCTTCGGCCAACCGAATAAAACGTAACGGAGAAACCATACCTAGGTGTGGATTGTTCCAACGAATCAAAGCTTCCAACCCGCTGATACGCCCTGTCACCATGTCAATTTTCGGCTGATAATGGAGCAAGAACTCTTTATTTACCATCGCCGATCTTAAATATGTCCCCAATACCGTCTTTTCCGCAATTTCATTGCTAATGGCATGATCAAACATCTTATACGTGTTTCGTCCACTGGTTTTTGCTTTATGCATAGCGGCATGGGCGTGCTTCAATAATTCATCGGCGGTAGTCCCATCGGCTGGATATTCGGCAACACCCACGCTAACGGTGAGATAAAAAGAGTTCTCCCCTAAATGTAGTGGGGTTTTAAAAACATCCATAATCTTCTGAGCCAGTGTCGCCGGCGATATACCCGTTTCAGGCCGGTCGAGCAACATAATGAATTCGTCTGCACCATATCGACAGAGGAAACTGCCCGGAAGATTTACGTTCTTCAGCATCCGCGCCACTTCGGCCAGACAGCGATCTCCGTAAGAGTGTCCAAACGTATCGTTGATAAAGTTAAAATAGTCAACATCAATAAAAAAAACTAACCCTTTTGCGTCACTACCACAGAGTACGTCTTCCAGACGCTCATTAAATGTCACTCGATTGGGCAATCCGGTTATAGGGTCAAAATAGGCAAGTTCTTCTATGCGCAATAAATTTTGTTTGTTTTCTGTTATATCTGTCAGTGAGCCGGCAAAACGCAGAAGAACACCATCGGCGTCATACAAGGCTTTCCCTCGCGCAAAAATCCATTTATATTCACAATTCTTCACGGCAATCCTATATTCGCAAGTAAAAAAGTCACTCGTACCAGACAAATGGCTTTTCCATTTGTGAATAACTTTTTTTCTATCATCAGGATGTATATATCGTAAAATTTCCCGGTATGTACACCAGGAAACGCCTTCCTTTATTTGAAAAATATCAATCCATCGACCGGAAAAATAAATATTTCTGCTTGTCGGATCATAATCCCAGATAACATCATTAGCACCTTCGGAAGCCAACCGGTAGCGTTCCTCACTCTCCCGCAACGCCCTTTCCGCCTTTTGTCTGGCCAAGATATTATCCCATTCCCGCAATGCTCTTCTTGCATTATTAGGAAGATTTTCGAAAGCCTCCGGTGATTTTACTAAATAATCGGCAACGCCCGCCTTCATCGAACGAACAGCCAGTTCCTCATTGCCATAGCTCGTCATGAGTATGACGGGAAAGTGGGCCTGCGCGGAAGTAATCAAATCTATCCCCGACCCATCTGTTAAACGCCAGTCAGCAATAACCAAATCAGGCTGCTTTTGCGCAATTTGCCTTTTAGCCTTATCTAAGGTATCAACCCAAAATAAAACCATATCAGCAATTCCCTCAAAAGCCCTGCTGATTAATTCTTTATGCAAAACATCATCTTCAACCAGCAAAATTTGCTTAGGTGGTTGCATAGTTTCCATCATCTCTGGCTTCTCCTCTAATCTTAGAGCTTTGCATTAACGTCAATTATTAATTGTCTTTCTCCAAACAAGAAAAAAATTCCTTTAAAACTAGCCTAAAGAGAAAATTTATCTACAAAAATATATATAAAAATACACAAATCAGTACTATATACACTCCTAACGTGATATGATAAAGTCTTTTTATCTCTTCATTGTTATGATATGACCTTCAACATCTCTTAAGATGGTGACTCTAAAAAAATCTATTTTAAGCACAACAAAAAAACACCCACCAAGGTAAGTGTCTTTCTCTTAACCAGCAACTATCTATCCTCCCGGGCCGTTTCCAGCCAAGTACTTTCGACGTATGTGGGCTTAACTACTGTGTTCGGTATGGGAACAGGTGGGACCCCACAGCTATCGTCACTGGATATATATTTTTCAGGTGAATTCTCCCTAACGGGCTTCATTCCCTGAAAACTTCACAGAAGAAAGTGTCTGCATTGATCTAGAGAACACATCCCTTAACTCCTTACAGCCCGTCATGCCATCCATATGTGCGAACACTATGGAGGTTCACTCGCT
>NZ_FQZD01000072.1 GCF_900141835.1 Propionispora hippei DSM 15287
CTTTTACACCTATTCTTTTTTATCTATTGGGATAGGGTTATTTGGGTTTCCCTTTTTCCTGTTTCGTTAATTTTAGTTTTCACAATAACCGTCCCAGTAATTCAAGGCAATGATATACCGCTGAATGCATTAATACTTTCTGTTCCGGATACCTATGACGATATGGTATACGGGGAAAATCCCGTTTTTCCTACTGAAGCACTGGACTTTATTCAATATGCCGGTATTTATTCCTAAGTGGTTGCTGCTTTTCTAGCCCCATGAGTAAAGAAACAAAATCATATATACCCTAAATTAGAATGGTGAAGTGCACCCAAAGGCTTAATTTGACAACTCACTCATTTCTTCATAGAATAATAGTGAATAAGTCCCCTGTGAAAGGAGGCCAAGTGTAATGAGCACTGTTTTCGATTATATGTTGCCACGTGATGTACAGACACCTGTCCGCACAAGCAATTTAGACGGAAATTGGATTAGTCTGTCCCTTTTTAAGCAACTGCATACCGAAAAACACTGCCTGGAATCTCTTGGCTGCCCTATAACTACTTAACAATAACATGTACTAGAGACGCCGGTTATTCGGCGTCTCTTTTTGTTTTCACAGGAGGAAACGTTTATGCAAAAAAACATTAGTTACAAACAAATAGGCAAACTAGCTTTGCCTATTATCGCTGCCCAATCCGTTGTTTTAATCAACGGCATGATTGACTTGGCCTTCATCGCCCCATACGGAACGGAGGCCATTGCCGCCGTGTCCATAGCAAATGCGTTATGCGCTACGTTATTTAATTTTCTGGAAGGATTCAGGCTCGGTACAACCGTTTTAATCTCAGAAGCTTCGGCTACCAACAATCTTGTCAAAGCTACGTCTGTCATAAACAGCGGGTTATGCCTGATTGCTATGATTGGCAGCGTATTCATTGTCTTTGCTCCGCATATCAGCTATTGGGTTTATAGAATCACCGGCAATCAGCAAATGGCTTATCATGGTACAACGTACTTGACAGTATGGCTCTGGGCATTCCCCCTCATACTACTTTCCTATGTACTTGTCGGTCTGTTTAGAGGACTGCATGATACGGCAACGCCACTCTATAGCACTCTGGCTATTTGTCTGTTAAATATTTTATTTGATTATGCATTAGTTGGCAACGGCTTCGGTATACCAAGTTTAGGGGTTAAAGGTGCGGCCTGGGGAACGCTGTTGGCCAATCTTGCAGGCGTAATCATCATGATCTTTCTGGTAGCAAAGAAGCCTCTGACCCGTCAGTACATTAATTTTCGGCAGCCATTTGTTAAGCAGGTCCGAGAGTATATCTCTCTTGCTGCGGATATTGGTCTTAACACAGGCTCTACCCTCCTGGCCCTGTTGCTGTTTGTTTGCATGATGAAACCGCTGGGGCCTGCCGCCTTAGCCGTACATCAAATCACCTTACAGGTATTTAATTTTACCTATCTTACTGCTATCGGGTTTCTTATCACCGCCTCAATTATTGTTCCCCGCCTTTTAATAAATCAGCAGGAACCCCTTTTTCTCTCTACCGTGAGCCGAATTGGTAAAATGAGCTTTAGCGTAGCCTTGGTTATAAGCGGCTTACTCTTTATATCATCCTCGAATATCGGCAATTTCTTCAGTCCCACCGACAAATTAGTGGCCGCCCAGGCTGCACAAACGATAAAGCTGGTTTGTGCCGGTCAATTATTCTCCTCAATCTACATGGTTCTGCGGGGTACTCTTACCGCCTGCAAGGACACCCGGTTTATCGTCTACGAAGGCTGGGTATCAGGCTATCTTGTATTCCTGCCTCTCGCCTATCTTTGGGCAGTAAAAGCAGGTTATGGGATATATGGAGGGTATGCGGCGTTTCTGGTATGGTGCATGACTGACTGCACAGCACTTGCTTGCCGTTTCTTTCTTCGAAACCGCTGCTCCAAAGGGAGATAATTTTTTAAGTAAATCACTTAGAAAACGGCCCTTTTGATCAATTATTATACATTCTGCTCTTACTGAATCCAACTTACAACCTATCCCCTTGTCCCTTCTCCCGACGACACCCAAGATAAAGAAGAGAGGTCAGCGGATTTTGTCCGTTGACCTCTCTTTAAGATATATAGGTTTTCACACTTTAGTTATATTATCTCTTTGCCAAGACCTTCACATCGTCCCTTTGTTCTTTTCTGAAATTAGAAAAAGCATATCACTCTATCAAAAAAATTGTTCTTGGAGACACCAAAGGTACATTTTGCGGCCCATATGGATCAAAAATCTCATACGGCGCATAAAAACTTGGTGTATAGGCTAATGGAGTTCTCTTTTTATACCAAAGATAATCTTCCTTTTTATTAATTGCCTCATAATCTACATTATCTACAAGCGGATCACTAATGTGTGCTTTGGCAGTAATCTCAAAAGCACCTTGCGTTTTATTCTGGACTGTAAGCCTTAAATCCGGATGTTCCTTACTATACCACATAAGATAATCCATTTCATAACGCAAAAAAGCCTTCGTATCTTTGCCATTTACTGCAATGATTTGATCCCCTGGTTTTAACCCGTCAAGCTCCGGATGCAGTTTCAAATTCACCTTGTCCACAATTAAAGGAGTCTTTAAAGGACTTCCTTGTAGGGAAATTCCATAATCCCCCCAAGGTTCAAGCGCTACATAGGTCTGGTGAATTTTCCGGGTCGCATCATCAATAGCAGTCCGATCCTTCCATCCATAGTAGCTATCATAAAGGGGTGGTCCTGTCCAATGATCAAGGTTTAACCAGGTTCCTTCCGGCGTTTCGATAAATTTTACATAATTTATATGCTGTGGCGAATAGTCATAGCTAAAACCAATAACCCGTCAATTTTCATCTACTGCATAGCGCCAAAACCCATTAATAGCTACTGCCTTATTATTCTTGCCTCTTTCATTGATATGATAAGCAAAAGCAGCCCTGACTTCTTTATATGTTTTTTCCGGGAAAAAAACGCTGTATTGAGGCCCATAGGTAACGGGCAAATCTTTGGCAGAATCACTAACGCGACTTACATAGGAAAGCAAATCATCTATCTTAACTTCATAGCTTTTCCCATCTTTTCTGTGCATTATGCAAACAACCTTTTTATCTGCCGAAACCTTTTCCCAATCTTTAAGATTAACATGATACCATTTATCTATATAATCAGAAGGCAGATATACCGCTGGCTTTACATCGGCCACTTGTAGAGAAATTTCTTGCCCGACCGCTGTTTTAATTTCTACTTTGTCGAAATCTTTTGTTCCATCCCAGCCCTGAATATGAAGCACTGCATAATCCTCTGCTCCTCGCGTAACATGCTGCAATTCAATATACATGTGACCTTTGAAGGAACGAACAAAATTAATTTTAGCCTCTCCTTGTTGCGCAACTGCAGACACCAATTTTGAATCTCCGCTACGTGGACTAATATCCACCGCCGCACTGCAAACACTAAATATCATCAGCAAAAATACTGTTATCAAACATAAAACTCTACACTTCATTCCATCACTCCACTCTATTGCTTTATCTCTCCCCCACTGGATTGTCAACAGTAAATCAGACAACTTTTTTAAGGGCCTTTTGGCGAAACTGAATAGGCGTTAGATATCCCAAAGTGCCATGAAGCCGATGC
>NZ_FQZD01000073.1 GCF_900141835.1 Propionispora hippei DSM 15287
CTTACATATGGCCGATATGCGCGCCTCCTCCGCCTTGCATTGCAGAAAAATCTATACTGTATAATTCTAATTCATAACTTTGCCAAGACACTAGTACCTCATCAGCCTTAATTCAGTGAATACTGACGGTGTGCCTTCTTCCTCCGTCTTAGCTGACAAAATTTTGACTCACTTATCTTCCGGTTTCAAGGTTGGCAGAGCACTGATTGGATACTTGGCTGCCGGCTAAAACTGGAGGAACCTGCTGGCGAATTTTTAAAATAAATACAACAATTACCAAAATATAGAAGGATATTTGTCATGCAGTGCGAATAAACATGTAATGAAGAAAGGTTTTGTTAAATTAAAAACAGAGGCAGGGTGAACAAAATGACAGCAACGACTGCGGCTAAATCCAAAGTACTGGTTATCGATGATCAGCCAGGAATCAGACGGCTTTTAACCGAAGTATTGACTGACGAAGGATATGAGGTCGTTACGGCGGGAAACGGCTATGAAGGTGTGCAGCGAGCGAAGGAGGTCAATCCGGCAGTAATCCTGATGGACATGAAGATGCCCGGCATGGATGGCATTGAGACGCTCCAGGAGTTGAAGGCCATGCGTCAGGAAGATAGAGTAATTATGATGACTGCCTACGGGGAGCTGGAATTGGTAAACCAGGCAAGGGAAATGGGAGCTTACGCCTATATTACCAAACCTTTTGATATTATGGCGGTTTGCCGTATGGTGGCGGAAAACATTGCCGGTTGTGCAGCTTCACGGTTAATGATCGGCTGACATTCGACAAGACGGTTTTGGACAGACCGGATAGGGCCTCGGGGGTCTTTATCCGGTCTGTTTATATATAGAGGGTCTTTTTAGGATTGCCAAAGGGGAGGTTGTGTCAGCAAACTATCCGAGACGCTCCCTGACGGTGCTTTTTGTGCCATACTTCTTTAAAATTTTTTGAAATAGGGGCTGCTATTCCTGCCAAATTCCGCGTGCCCTTTAGGCTATAACCGGTCTGGCGCAAAAGTTCCCCGCCATTGATCATTCCGTAGTTTGACAATACGCCCAGGCAGGAATTCGCTGATTCTTGGCGAAGATTCCTTTGTAGAGAGGGGGGAGACAGGTATGGTTATCCGTACAGTCTATTCATTGGCACTGTATTGTTCCCGGTGCGGGAAAACTCATGTGCATGACGTTTCAGCTTTCACCGTGAAAAAGGCTCAGTCCCGGGAACTGGTTTGTAGTTGTGGCCAGGTACAGGCAACCATTACCGGCGTGGGTCACGGTCAGTATCTCCTGAAAATTCCTTGTGTGGTTTGTGAGGTCAATCATATTATATGCCTGGACAGCAAGCAGCTTTGGCGAAAACATATAGACAATACGCAGGTTCAGAAAATTTATTGCCCCAGTGAAACAGTAGAATTGGGCTTTATGGGTGAGCGGGAAGCCGTTGAGCAGATGATAGCCGGACATCAGCGGGAATTTGAGCGGCTGCTTCGGGAAAAGACGGACGATGATATTGACAGCTATGACAGCTATGACGAAAATATTGAAAATCCCCAAATCTTGTTTGATGTACTCAATAAAATCCACGATATTGCCGAAAAGGGACACATTTATTGCCTCTGCGGCTCCGTTGATATTGAAGCGGTCGTGCTGCCTGACTGCATCGAACTCCAGTGCCAGCACTGCGGCGGCCGCCAGGCTATCTCGGCAGCGACTGATAAGGACCTGCAGCAGGCCGAGCAATTAGAGCTTATTGAACTTATTCCTTCCAAATGTTCCCGGCACAATCAATAATATGCTATAGCAAGAGAGGAGAATATCCTCTCTTTTTTGTTTTACTTAGCCTGCGCAGGATGCGGGGGACGGTCCCTTTGACTCAGTAGGTTTGCTTTTTGGATATGGTCCGTTTAATTTATTGGGTATGGAAAACCAGTGCCTTAGCCGGTGAGAGTGTAGTACGGCAAAAAGGCTGCTGCATATTTCTGCCGGACGAGCATTGGGTGCTTTACAAGACAGAGTTAACCGGAAAATGGGTGATTGGCAGGGGGAGGATGGTTCAAACGGGCAGTAGTAGCCGGTTTGGCTAACCAATGATAATTATAACTTCGCAATTATGCATAAATAAAGAGTGCGCTGCTTATCATATACCAGGGACAACTCATATCTGTAAACCGGAGTGATTAGGCGCTATGCATAACTTTCTTGAGCATAAAGCGGCGGTACAGCGATTTTTTGTTGTACTAGCCATCATTGTGTTGGCCAGTGTAAGCGTGCTTAACTTGCCCCACCGGGACGAGGCGGGACATTCCTTTGAAGCGAATCAGGAGAAACCGGAGCTGCCGGCCGTGTCGGAACCGCCGCAAACCGTCGTAGCCGGCCTGGCCCCCCTGCGTAAGCATGTAGTGCAGTCAGGAGAAACCTTAAGCAATATTGCCGAGCAATATCAGTTGGATGTGGCCACTCTGCTGGCAGCGAACGATCTGTCCGACGATACGCTGCGAATCGGCCAGGAGCTTACCATTCTACCGGGCAAAGGCGTACTGCACACGGTACGGGCAGGCGATACGTTGTGGGAGATTGCCCGCGCGTATCAGGTCGATATTCCGGCTATTGTGGTTGCTAACGGCAAGAAGGATGACAATGCCGTATTGGCGGAAGGTGAAAAACTGTTTATCCCCGGTGGCCGGCTGCCCTTACGGCAGGCTTCTCCTGTGTCCAGAGGGACAACCTCCCGCTTTTTATGGCCGACCAGAGGAGAAATAACCTCACCGTTCGGCTATCGCTGGGGCCGGCTGCATAGCGGCATTGATATTGCCAATGACGTGGGAACACCGGTGCGGGGCGCCATGGCTGGCAAGGTAACGTTCAGCGGTTGGTGTGATGGCTATGGGAAAACCGTCATTTTAGAGCATGGCAGAGGGTATTCCACTTTATATGGCCATTTATCCCAGTCGGTAGTACAGCCGGGGCAGTATGTGGAGGCCGGTGAAGTGATCGCCTATATGGGCAATACCGGCTGGTCTACGGGACCGCATTTGCATTTTGAGGTCCGCCTTAATGATCAACCGTTGAATCCGCTGCAAGTGCTGCCCTAGTGTCTTGACCAAGTTAAATCTTAGTTTATACAGCCTATCTTTTTCCGCACTGCTGCGTTGTCGTCGGCTTACATATGGCCGATATGCGCGCCTCCTCCGCCTTGCATTGCAGAAAAATCTATACTGTATAATTCTAATTCATAACTTTGCCAAGACACTAG
>NZ_FQZD01000074.1 GCF_900141835.1 Propionispora hippei DSM 15287
GGCGCTACCGGTGATCCTGGCGCTACCGGCGCCACTGGCGTAACGGGTGCTACCGGGACTACGGGAGAAGTAGTTTTGGCTTTTGGATCTTTAAGAGGGAATAGCGTAGAAACACCAGGGGCAACATTCACATCCGTACCATTTAATGTGGTTGGACCTTTATCAGATACTATCACAGTTAGTTTGTCAGGCAATGAATTAGTGGTAGGTGAAAGCGGAATTTATCAAATAACGGTATCTATTAACGCGGAAGCCACTACTGATCCAGATCCGGATCAACCCTATCTAAATGCTATTATCACTGTCAATGGTACCCCGCTTTTTGGCGATACTACTACTTTTTTTAAGATATCTAACCGAAGTAGTTCAACGTTTGTCGCTCAGGCTTCCTTAACCGCAGGAGACGAAGTAGGAGCAAGTATTAGTACGGATTTTCCTATTTTAGGTTATATGAATCGCTCTTTAACCATCATTCAATTAAGTAATTAAATAATTTTCAATGTTAATGAGGAGAAACTAAAATAAAATCGTTAAGTATATTGTCAATATAGAGATTTGGATAAGATATATTCGCTTTAAGGATCTTACCGCGAACCATCAAACAAGGAAATAAAAAAGGCATAGGTTCTGGACTATGGTTAGTCCGTGAACCTATGCCTTTTTCATGCTGACACATTTGGGGAGATTGACTTAATTTAAACCCTAACCGCTTTATATAGACAATAGTATGGTTTCATGTACATATCAGCTAAGAAATTATTTAGATATAATACAATATCTTTATTGATTATCCTCTGCCGAAAGATTTTTCCCCAGTTTACCGATCGCTCTCTTTTCAATTCTTGACACGTAAGACCGGGATATCCCTAACAATTTGGCAATATCACGTTGTGTTTTCCGACTGCCGTCCGGCATGCCAAAGCGCATCTGCAGCACCCATTTTTCCCTGGTACTCAGACGGTTGATCTGTTTGCTGAGCCGTTCCTGTTCACACTGATTTTCCACAGCTTCCCCCACTACGTCGGGCGCCGTTCCCAACACGTCAATCAGCGTTATCTCGTTCCCCTCTTTATCGACTCCGATCGGATCGTACAGGCTAACCTCGGACCGTACCCGACGCGTACTCCGCAGATGCATCAAGATTTCATTTTCAATACACCGGGCCGCGTAGGTGGCCAGCCTGATTTTCTTAGCGGGATCAAAGGT
Organism: Propionispora hippei DSM 15287; assembly: GCF_900141835.1. Classification (NCBI taxonomy): domain Bacteria; kingdom Bacillati; phylum Bacillota; class Negativicutes; order Selenomonadales; family Sporomusaceae; genus Propionispora; species Propionispora hippei. Next base: position 1,207 of record NZ_FQZD01000074.1, read on the forward strand.
ATTGATGGCTTTGATCAGGCCAATAGTTCCGATGGATATCAAGTCGTCCACGTCTTCACCGGTATTGTCAAATTTCTTTACAATATGCGCGACCAAGCGCAAATTGTGTTCAATCAACACACCCTTGGCCTTCTCATCACCGGCTTTGAGCTTCTCTAAATACAGTTGTTCATCTTTCTCGGAAAGAGGCAAAGGAAACGTATTGTTCGTTATGTAGGAAACCAACAATGCAATTCCCTGAACCACTGCTGTAGCAAAGATAGCTAAAACAGACAACAAACCGATCCCCCCCGTCAAATCTGTCTATTCATTGTATGGAGAGAATACGGGGTTTGTGCCTGTCAGCAGCTTACATCTTTTTGGTAATTTTAGCCGCCTTACCAAAACAAAACGAAGAAATATTTGAGTTCTCCGCGGCTTTAGGCTATACTTCTCTATAGAATAAATAGGATGGTGAAAGGCAATGACCGAATATATTGGAGATATAGGCATAATTTTTCTTATTGTTTTAATCGGAATCTACATGCTCTGGGACCAGATCTTTCCCGATTAGATCCTTATCGGCCGGCAAAGTTCCGGCTATATTATATAGTGACGCCTGCAGGGCGACGCTGATCACTTTGCTGATTTTCATAACTAACGATAAGGACGTGCTCTGCAAACTGACCGCACCAATAATCCCCTCGCTGTTTACCACCCCGGCAAGTGAAATATGTCCAATGCAGGGCAGTCGTTTACCAACGGCACTGCCGGCCTGGATACCGCCTTCCCAAACCTCGATATTTCCCACTTCCGCTGCAGTTCCCAGGCAGGCATCTACGGCCACAATAACCGGATCATCAAATTGCTGGTATATCGCCTGAATCGCATCCTGCAAATTACCGGCATGCACCGGATTGTCCATCGTGCCGAAAATAGGATATCCTGTGGTTTCTTCCAGGAATGTACCGGTTAAAGGACCTAACACATCGCCGGTGTAACGGTCCGACCCAATACATAATACGACAACCGGCCTGGCGGCGAACATAAGCTGCCGCCGTAGCAGTCCGTTCACCTGCCGACGGATCTTTTCCGGAGCTTCCGCATCATATAAACTAGCAATCAGTTTATTTACGTTATGTTGCATTCTTCTTTTCTCCTTAATAATAACGTCATACTAATTTATATGTCACCTTAGCAGCCAATATATCTTAAAACAGCAGACTCAAGCCAAATGGCAGCGGTATTTGGCAAAAACGCTTGCTATGAGTGTTCTGATATTTGGGAATCCCCCCTAGTCAGGACCACCCGTAAAACGGGTGGCTTGATTACGCCCTATAAGGGCAAGGTACTAGCTGAGTCTCAAGACTCACTGAAAAAGTC
>NZ_FQZD01000075.1 GCF_900141835.1 Propionispora hippei DSM 15287
GCATCGGCTTCATGGCACTTTGGGATATCTAACGCCTATTCAGTTTCGCCAAAAGGCCCTTAAAAAAGTTGTCTGATTTACTGTTGACAATCCAAAAACATCTCGTCAAAAGAATGAGTAGATGAACTGGCGAGTAAAAGAAGTGAATACAACAAGACAGGGGACGGAGGAAGTGCCTTATAGGCCGGAACCACCGTCCCCTTGTCTCTGTAAAGTTATTGCCCGAAAGGGGCAAGCTTTCTACCTAACGGAACTAATCAGTAAGAGGGAGGTAGAAGTGACAATAGGAAATTGATGAGGATAATAATTCTACAATAACAAACCAAAGATATATGAAGTAAGGAAAATTAACATCAAAGCGGGAAGAAGATTAGCAACATGAATTTTTATAATCTTTAAGATGCTTAAGCCGAGGATAAAAGTTAGAACACCACCTATGGCTATAAAATCAGATAGCATAGCCGGTGAAACAGCAGGCATAATTAATCTTGCCAGGTAGAACAAAGTAGATAAAATAAGACACTGAGGAATTACAATAAGGTTTATGGCATAGCCTAAAGTTGTTGCAAAAATGACCGATGCGAAAACATCCATAACAGCTTTAGAAAGCAAGATAGTCATATCGCCAGTCATTCCTTCGTTAAGTGCGCCAAAAATGTTTGCACCGCTTGCACAAAAGGTAACAGCAACAATAATATAGAAGTTCATATATTCCTCATAATCACCTTCTATATTAAAATTTGACTTACAGATAAGTTTTGAAAAAATATTTTTGATATGAGTGTCTAACTTAATAAGCTCTCCAATGAGACATCCCAAAATAAGTGATAAAATGACAGCAGGTAAAGACTTCAGTTTTATCATTGATACAATACCGATTGAGATTGCAGATATTCCGAATATAATATTTAATGGTTTTTTGATATGGTCTGGAATAACCGATTTAAATTTTGAACCTAGAGTACCTCCCAATAATATGCAAAAACAATCAACCAATACACCTATAGGCATAAAAAAATATCTCCTTATGTTTTAAATTATTTGTTGCTCAAAACAAGATATTAATTTTTAACATAAGGAGTGTTTATTTGTCAATGGGAAACATGGGCGGCAAACCAGCACAACCAGCACAATAGGATGCATAAACATATGATTTTGTTTTCTTTTCAGCTTAGGTGGCGTCTGGGATAAATTTAGTACCAAAGCTCGATATAATCCTTTGGTCAATCTGCTATTTCAGGTTGACATACGCCATAAGAGGCCCGTGCATTGCAGCCTGCTGGTTGTTTCCCTATAAGATATTCGAGCATCTTGTAAAAAAGAGATTAGTTATATATGCTCCAATTGGGGTATATTAACATCTAAAAGTAAAGGAGAATTTATCTATGAACAAGCTTATTTTCAAGGATTATTTTCATGAGCCTCAGAAAAAAATTGCCAAGCGGATGCTTTTCAAAAGTGATAATGTAATTGCCTTTGTTCTGAATATTGCAAAGGGGGGGATATTGCCAGGACACACACATCTAGAATCAACCCTTATCCTGCAGGTCATGGAGGGTGATGCCAAGGTTGTCACGGATGGCAATGAAACCTCGTTACAGGTGGGCGAGCTAATGCAGGTTGATGGGCAGGAAAGCATGCAGGTTATAAACAGCGGCGAAGATGTCTTGCGCCTCTTTGTCACGATTTCACCAATAGGTTCGGAGGCCTTTGCAAAAGATGCAGATGTTTAAGAGGGACAGCTATGCTGTCCCTCTTAATCTGGTTTTATGTAGTAAATTGCCGTCAAAAATATTCATGGTTAATCTAAATTAATACTGGAATACTGAGCGTCCGTTTATGCGGGCGTTTTTGCTTTATATTACAGCCTTGCAGAGACTATCCCGAAAACTGTGTAAACCTCCAAGATGGTGTAAAATAGAAGCACCGAACTTGGAGGTTTTAATTATGGTAAAAAGAAAAATCACC
>NZ_FQZD01000076.1 GCF_900141835.1 Propionispora hippei DSM 15287
ACCAAGACGAATGAACTGGTCCTGGACAACTGGTTTGCCAGCGGCGACCGGGTAAACCAATTCTCCTTCAACGACGGCATGTATACGGTTAAAGACAAACAGTTTGTCAGGGCATAGCAACAGGATTTAAAAAGCGGCTTAGTCTAAGCCGCTTTTTTTAGAATACGGGAGGACCTGGACAGGGCAAATATGGCAAGAAAAAACAATAAGGAAACGAGGTGGAAATTGTGGGTAATGGGAAAATATTTTTTCAGGATCTAACAGTCAATTTGAAAGTCCTGGCTGACCATGTGGGGCAGCTTGTTGCCGATCAGACCGCCAAGATTGTGGCGCAGGGACCGCTGGAGACCGTCCGGCAGATCGCAGCCGATGGGGAAATAGCTTTGTTAGGAAGGCAGCCCAATGTTGTAACCGATATGAAAAATGTGCTCCAAAATACGGCACAGTTGGTTACTGATACAGCCCTTAATGTTTTCAACGCGCTTCCCGGTATGACGGCGCCGCCGGTTTTTTCGGAACAGCCGGGCTGTATCCAGGCCGGGCCAGGCAAGGTCATTGCTAATAGCTATACGGGCAGTGGCGCCTCGTTGGGGGATTTGTCCTGGCTGATTTATACGGAAAACAAAAAAACCAATACAGTGGTTTCGTCAAAATGGAAGCTGGTTAGCTTTATAGAAACAACCAGCGGCTATGACAGCAGTGTCTATGTCAATGCGGCTGATAAGCAGATAGCCATTACCGTTGAAGGAACGGTGGCAAACAGCAAATTTAGCCCGTGGGTATTAAGCAAAGACGGGTTAAGCGATCTGGAAATCGGGCTGGGCGTCATTCCGAATCAGGTACTGGAAGGGTATAAGGCGTTTCGCAATACTTTGAGTGATCTACAAAAGCAATATGGCAGTCAGGGTTATGGGATTTCTCTGGCAGGGCATTCTTTAGGCGGTGCGCTGGTACAGATGATGTCAGGCATGTATTTTCTCGACACCGGGATTGCCTTGCCCACGCTGTCGGAAGAGGGACCCGGTATGCTCCGGCAATTAAAAATGTACGCTGAAGAGCAGCTGCTGGCCGGCAATGCCATCTATTTGCCCACAGGCGGTACAATAAAGCTAAGCGGAGGGACTTTGCTGCAGCGGGCCGAACAGGCCAAAGCGATTGTCGGTACCTTTTCCGCCTGGTCTTTTAGCAATGTCATAAATCTTCTTACCGAGCAGGACCCGGTGGGACAGGTCCGCTTTAACGCCGACCCGGCCAAGGATGAACACGTGGGAATTGATCTGCTGACTCCCGCCTTGCTCACGGCCCGGGAATGTCTGCAGGATGTGGATTATGCCCAGTTGTGGCCGCTGAACAAGCTGGGGGTCACTACCGGGCAGTTGCCCAGTGATCCGTTGAATTTGCTTAGCGGGCTCAGCGATATGGATATCACGCGGGTTGACCGCCATTTGCCGGCTCAGTCGGAGACGCTCTGGTCCGGTTCCGGGCTGGGGCTATATCAGACAAACGGTGATATTGGCTTAGGCGTGCAGCTTGAACGGACCAATGGCGCCCCGATCCAGACCTGGGCCGGTGTCCAGACCAATATCCCGGAGGTGGAGATTTTCGGTACGTCCACCGGGCAGACCATCCAGGTGGGGCAGTATGTCAAGGATAAACAAAATGCTCTCTACATTGGCGGCAGCGGCAACGATGTTGTCATCGGCAGCAACAACGGCGATATGCTGATCGGCGGCTCAGGCAGCAGCTCTATCTTCGGCGGCAACGGCGACAACTACATCAGCGGCGGTACCGGCAACAGCCTGCTTTATGGCGGCAGCGGCAACGACATCATCTATGCCGGTTCAGGTAACTGTTATTT
>NZ_FQZD01000077.1 GCF_900141835.1 Propionispora hippei DSM 15287
GGTGATTTTTCTTTTTACCATAATTAAAACCTCCAAGTTCGGTGCTTCTATTTTACACCATCTTGGAGGTTTACACAGTTTTCGGGATAGTCTCAAAACAACCCTTATAAGCCTTATTCTTTATTTGCTCATACGAAGTGTTATGTCAGATAACAAAAAGGCTCGCCTGTAATTTATCCTTCTATATATTAATCCGTACAGTTTAGTCTTAATAAGGATAGTCATTTTTTAGGTGTTTTATGGTTTAAACCACTAATTTTTTAGTTCTTAGTCCACGCATAACCCCGCCCTATACCAAGATCTATTATTTAGATAGTCATTCAACCAATTCAATGGTACGGCATAAAAAACCATGTTACATTTTCAATTCCTGAAAATAAGGTAGAACCCGAAAGTTCAAGTTGAATTTTCGGGTTCTACCTTATTTGATGCTCTGACAGACTGTGCCATTGGCTTCTGCTTCGGTTTATTCTTCATGACATCCAGCCATTATTCTCTTTTCTTTTTCAAACAACGCTGCATCGGCTTTCCTTGGATTCATAGCAGCATTCCTGTTTACGATTCAATTGCATATATATAACTGCCAGGGGCTTAGCTCTTGGCAGTTATATATAAAGCGGCATGAAGTGGAAGGGATAATACGAATTATAGCGAAAGGAAATCTATGGTATAAAATGATGGAGGGATTTATATGCAAAGAAATTTACTAAAAGTATTAACGGGGGTTATGCTTAGTGGATTTTTACTTTTCGGTTATATTGCAAATGCTGAGGCGGCGCTATATACCAGAACTTTGACGGAAAATACAAGAATAACGCCGGCTGGAGTTATAGTGGCAACATGGTCTAATATCCCTAAGTTTAAGCAAGGAACCGTTGTTACGCTTAACGAGTATGGCGAGGTCTTTGAAGGTATATTAGCTGAAGATATAAGCTTGCCATATGAAAGCGGGACATCCCAGGATACGGTCAGGACAGCATACACGCCTGTCCCCTTCTATGTTTACTCTTATACAACGAAGGAACCAACGAATAGAGTTCTTCCATTTAAGGGTGGCACAAAAGTTACCTTCAATGATAAAGGTGAAGTTATTAATGGTACAATAAGTGGTTCTAATGAAAGTATCACCCTAAATCAAACAAATCATATACTTGTATCTAATGGGGAGATAAGTTTTCATAAAAATGGGATGGTTGCCATGTGCAATTTGTCCAGTGATTCCTACCTGCGGCCTGTCGGTTGGCTACAAATTTTAACGGAAAACTATTCAGATAACTCGGCTTGCTCTGGGCTTGTTGAATTCAAGGGTGGCAAACCAATTATGCTAAATGAGAAAGGTGAAGTACTCAAGGGCACCTTAAACAAAAATACCAAGCTGCTGTCACTAAGCGGTATTCTGTCAGCAGTCAGCATTAAGGCTTATGAAGCCGGCACTACGATAGAATTTGATGATAAAGGCATTGTTGTAAAAGCGTCGAAGTAACAGTGCGGTGAATTAACTGCCAAAGCTAGTCATTAATAACGTATAGTAATATCATGGGGATGATAAGTGTGTCATCCAAAGGGTAAATAAACTACCTCAACAGCCGAGAGCTACCATTCATAATAAAAAGATGTCTTGAAGCTCAATACAAGCTCCAAGACATCTTTCATTTATTTGGGTGTATCCCTGATTTTGTGTAAACTCCAAATAGCATAAAAAAGAGCAATATTTTTTAAGAGGGCAAAACAGTCAGATAGGCTGATTGCCC
>NZ_FQZD01000078.1 GCF_900141835.1 Propionispora hippei DSM 15287
AGAACAACCATGACAAAAAGGAGTAAGTCACAGGAGAATCGATGAAAACAAGTCGGACATGGTATACTCAAAGGAGCAGGAATAGATCGAGGGACGGTTTGGAGATAACTCCGCTTTTAGAACATGATCAGATTGTCTTAGAGTACAGAGAATTGCTGATAAACAGCGAACAATAAACTTTAAAAAATCAGACAATCCATCCTGCTAATTACGTACGAGGGGTGGTTGTAGTGCAAGCCTTGTTACCCTGTTGTTGTGGAGTAGATGTCCATCGAGATGTTGTACAAGCTTGTATCTTAAAAGGGTTAAGCGATAACCCTGAAGTGGTTCGAGCAGAATTCAAAGCTCTGCCAGCTGATTTGGAACAATTCGTTAACTGGCTGATTGAGCATGAATGCAACCATATCGCCATGGAAAGCACGGGAGTATATTGGCGACCGGTATACGAAGCTATAGAAGAACAACACACAGACTACCAGTGCCTGATGGTTGTTAATGCTCACCATATGAGAAATCTGCCGGGCAGGAAAAGTGATATCAAAGATGCAGAATGGATCGCGACCCTATTGAGGCATGGGCTACTGGAAGCTAGTTTTGTCCCTGATAAAGTCATAAGAAATCTTCGGGAGTATTCTAGACTGTATCGATCTTTTGTAAGTGAAAAAAGCCGGTATCTAAACCGGCTGGAAAAGTTTCTGCAAACCCATGGATTTAAGCTGTCTACAGTGCTTAGTAATATCTATGGACTCAGCGGAAGAAATCTTCTGTATAAGTTATCTCAGACGGGACAGTTGACGCCTGGTGATATCATCCAAGCTGTAAACAACCGGGTTAAGGCATCGACAGAAGATATTCACGAAGCCATCAAAGGTCGACTTGGCCTCCATGAACGCAGACTGTTACATACATTACTGAAAAAGATAGATCAGGTACAGACAGAAATTGAAGATATTCTTTTGACTATGCAGGAAGTCGCTGCGCCGTATCAGACAGCCATAGAGCAGTTAGACTCCATTCCAGGTATTGATACTCTGTCAGCCCTAACGGTTATCGCAGAGATCAGTGCTACACCCCAGGAGCACTTTTCCAGCAGTGCCAAGCTTTGCTGTTGGGCTGGCTTATCTCCCCGGAATGATGAAAGTGCCGGAAAAGTAAAATCAAAAAAGATATTACATGGCAATCCTTATGTTAAATCAATTTTATGCCAGGTAGCTTGGGCAGCGGTTCGGGTAAGGAAGAGTTCATTTGCTTTATGGTTTTGGTCGCGACAGGGAAAACTAGGCAGAAAAAAGGCTATTATTGCAGTGGCGAGAAAGATTCTAACGCTTATCTACAAGCTGTTGGAATCTGGCGAGTTTTATGACTCAAATATTGCCTTGCAGGCATGCTCATCGCCACCACGACATAATAGCTTATCTTAACTATATTACGTACGTCTTTATTTTTCAAATATATCCGGTCTTTTACACCTATTCTTTTTTATCTATTGGGATAGGGTTATTTGGGTTTCCCTTTTTCCTGTTTCGTTAATTTTAGTTTTCACAATAACC
>NZ_FQZD01000079.1 GCF_900141835.1 Propionispora hippei DSM 15287
TCACTCCTGTTACTATATATTTACGGTTCAAAACATGGACATCCATGTTATTCACCGCATTGTTGCCTAAGCTGTTAGAATGAGAGAGCAGTAGGCCGACGTATCACTCCAAGGACTAACCACGTCCGGTTATAAGCCAGTCAGCCAGCCTCTCGTTCACAGCGTTCGATTTATGCAGGTAGAACCACTGTTCACCAGTGCGTCCGTGTCACCAAACAGACAGAATCGGCAACGATAGAAGACTGGGCCGCCAATTGCAAATCTGTAATGGGAGTGTACTTTATGAACGCAGTAGGAATTGATGTTTCCAAAGGCAAGAGTGTAATTGCTGTTGCCCGTCCTTTTGGTAAGGTGGTTTCTAAACCTTATGAGGTACGTCACACCTCCAGTGAACTCAGTAAGCTGGCAGACTACCTGAAAAGCCTGGAGGGTGAGACGAGGGTCATTTTGGAACACACGGGGCACTATTACGAGCCAGTGGCCCAAATGCTTCATGACGCTGGAATCTTTGTCAGTGCAGTCAACCCGAAGCTCATTAAAGACTACGGAAATAATTCTCTTCGGCGGGTCAAGACCGATAAGGCCGATTCCATGAAGATTGCCCGGTATGGTCTTGACAACTGGGTGGAACTGCGTCAGCATACTCCTATGGATACGATTCGTTACCAACTGAAAACCATGAACCGGCAATATAGTTTATACACTAAGAGCAAGACGGCTATGAAGAACAACCTCATTGCTCTTCTTGATCAGACCTATCCTGGAGCAAACGCACTTTTCAGTAGCCCTGCCCGTGAGGACGGCAGCCAGAAATGGGTGGATTTTGCTACCTCTTTCTGGCATGTGGACTGTGTTCGGAGTATAGGTCAGGCTGCATTTACTGAACGTTACCATGCATGGTGCAAGCGGCATGGGTACAATTTCAACTTTATGAAAGCCACTGAAATCCACTCGGAAGCGAAGAACCTAATTGCCATACTCCCCAAGAATTCCTTGACCAAGCTACTGATTCGGCAAGCTATTACTCAACTCAACGCCGCATCTGGAACGGTTGAATTGTTTCGCACAGAAATGAAACGGTTAGCTCAGCAACTTCCTGAATATCCTATCGTCATGTCATTGTTCGGCGTGGGCGATTCGCTTGGGCCGCAACTCATGGCCGAAATTGGTGATGTGATGCGTTTTGAGCGCCGAAACTCCTTAACCGCCTTTGCTGGTGTCGACCCTGGCGCAAACCAATCCGGTACCTACAATGCCAAGAGTAATCCTGCCTCTAAACACGGCTCCCCGGAGCTA
>NZ_FQZD01000080.1 GCF_900141835.1 Propionispora hippei DSM 15287
GGCCGTTTCCAACCAAGTACTTTCGACGTATGTGGGCTTAACTACTGTGTTCGGTATGGGAACAGGTGGAACCCCACAGCTATCGTCACTGGATAATGGCGGAGCGACAGGGATTTGAACCCTGGCGGGCCTTACGACCCCTAACGATTTAGCAAACCGTCCTCTTCAGCCACTTGAGTATCGCTCCAATATATAATTAGAAAAAATGGGGTGACTGAAGGGATTCGAACCCTCGAGTAACGGAGCCACAATCCGCCGTGTTGACCGCTTCACCACAGCCACCATCTTTCTTTTAAACAGGTACTTACACTGCTCGTGCAGTATTTTGCCTAAAGAAGATAACTCTTCTACCGGCCTCACAGGAATATGTCAAAGGTAGCTGTGGCTTCCTTACCCTGACTAGAAATGCCAAGCAAGGCAAGCGCCTTATTTGGCATTGGAATAACATTGGTTGCGGGAGCAGGACTTGAACCTGCGACCTTCGGGTTATGAGCCCGACGAGCTGCCAGCTGCTCCATCCCGCGATAAACCGACCGGCATCTACTTATCCTCCCGGGCCGTTTCCAGCCAAGTACTTTCAGCGTATAAGGGCTTAACTACTGTGTTCGGTATGGGAACAGGTGGAACCCCTTAGCTATCGACACCGGATCTATATTCAGGTGAATTCCTGATTCATACACTGCGTGTCGCAGATACTCATCAGCTAGATTGCTCTAGGTTCTAATTTGATTCTCACCATCTTAGAACGTTTGTTATTCCCTGAAAACTTCACAGAAGAAAGTGTCTGCATTGTTGGTTTGCTTACACCAGATCGTCTTTGCGTTTCTGATGGAAACGCATCGCTACCGCTCTGCGTAAGCGACTCGCTCAAAACAATCTGCTCGCTTTCACTCGCATTGTTTTGCCTCGCTGCTTAAGTCAAGCCCTCGGCCGATTAGTACCAGTCAGCTGCATCCCTTACAGGACTTCCACATCTGGCCTATCTACCTTGTCGTCTACAAGGGGCCTT